>JBLMZU010000235.1:0-5841 GCA_050258995.1 Bacteroidota bacterium | reverse complement strand
GGGGAATGTCGATCATCGGCATGACCGCCTCGCCGGAGGCTTTTCTCGCCCGTGAAGCTGAGATGTGCTACGCGACCATGGCTCATATCACCGATTATGACGTCTGGCACGAGAGCGAGGCCCCGGTGACGGTGGAAATGGTGATCCAGACCCTTCAAAAAAACACCGGCCTGGCGCAGGAAGCTGTCCGCCTGCTGGTGAAGAATCTCAAGCCCGAGCGGAACTGCGACTGCAAAAACGCCCTCTCCACGGCCCTGATCACCCGGAAAGATGCCATCCCGCCTCCCACCCTGCAGAAGCTGGATCTACTGATCAACAAGTATCTCTGATGAATCGAATCATTCAGGGGAACCTGCTCAAGATCGCAGCCTGTTTCCTGGTCCTGCAAGCGCTTATCATCACGCTCTCCCCTGCCGTCCGGGCCCGGACGTTGAACGTGGATTTCCGCTGGTCCCAATGGGTGGCCCTGGTGGTCTGGGGATTAATCGTTTACCGCGCCAACAAATCCATCATCAAGTATCTGCCGGACGCGGATCCCTACCTGTTCCCAATCGCCGCGCTGCTGAGCGGCTGGGGCCTGCTGATGGTATGGCGACTGGATCCCGGGTTTGGAGCGCGCCAAGCCCTGTGGCTGGGGATCAGCGCCGTGATCTTTATTGCCGGTCTCCAGCTCCCCGGGACGCTGGAATTCCTCCGGAAGTATAAATACCTGCTTCTCACCGGCGGTCTGATTCTGACCGCCTTCACGCTCTTTCTGGGGACCAATCCCATCGGGTATGGTCCCCGCCTGTGGCTGGGTTGCTGCGGGATGTATTTCCAGCCGTCCGAGCCTCTCAAGCTTCTGCTCGTGGCCTATCTGGCTGCCTACCTGGCAGAACGGATGCACATCCAGATGGGCGCTCTGCCCCTTATCTACCCAACGCTGCTGGTCAGTGGAATTGCGATCCTGCTCCTGGTCTTCCAGCGCGACCTGGGCACTGCCTCCATTTTCATCGCGATCTATACCATCATCATCTTCCTGGCCACCGGACGGCGCCGGACTCTGATCTACAGCATCCTGTTCCTGGTTGTGGTGGCCCTTGCAGGTTATTTCATCATCGATATCATCCATGCGCGCATCGATTCCTGGCTGAATCCCTGGAACGATCCCAGCGGCGACTCGTACCAGATCATCCAGTCCCTGCTTGCGATCGCCAATGGAGGCGTCGATGGTCGTGGACCCGGCCTGGGAAGCCCCACGCTTGTCCCGGTTGCCCTGTCCGATTTTATCTATGCGGCGATCGCTGAAGAAACCGGTTTGATCGGCACTGTTGGCCTGGTCGCCCTGTTCGGCTTCCTGTTCGTGCGCGGGCTGCGGGTGGCCCTGCGAGCGCCCGACCTTTTTCGCAGGCTGCTGGCAGCAGGGATCACCGCTTATCTGGGCGTCCAGACCCTCCTCATCATTGGAGGCAACCTGCGCCTGCTGCCGCTGACCGGGGTGACGCTTCCGTTCCTTTCCTATGGCGGATCCTCTTTGCTGACATCCTTTATTGCCCTGCTACTGCTGATGCTGATCAGCAATCACATGGATGAGGAGCCGGCACCTCTTCCTCACCCCAATCCGTATCTTGCCCTGGGTACATTCCTTTTAGGCGGGTTGTTCATCGCGGCCCTGGCCACCGGCTGGTGGTCCACTGTCCGCGGCCCCGATCTTTTGACCCGCACCGACAACCCGCGGCGCATCATCGAAGACCGCTTTGTCCAACGCGGCCAGCTCCTGGACCGCAACAATAAGCCGATCACAGTCACCACAGGCCAGCCGGGCAGCTTCATCCGGGATTACGTTTATCCGGATCTCGCCCCGATCACCGGCTACAACAATCCTGTCTACGGACAATCCGGCCTGGAAGCCTCCCTGGATGAGTATTTACGGGGCGTAAAAGGTAATCCATCCAGCGCGGTCTGGTGGAGTCACCTTCTGTATGGGATGTCGCCACACGGGCTGGATGTCCGCCTGAGCATCGATCTGGAGCTTCAAAAGCGGGCCGACGAAATGATGACCGGTCACAGCGGCGCCGTGCTGCTGATGAACGCCCAAAGCGGCGAAATCCTCGCCATCTCATCCCTTCCGACGTTTAATCCCAACTATATGAATGAGATTGGTCCACAGCTCAACAAGGATCCGGGTAAGCCTCTCATCAACCGGGCAGTGCAGGGTGTGTACCCGGCTGGGACGTTACTGGAGCCATTTGCCCAGGCTGTATTCGGGAACCGGGAGCTGAGTGAAGTGGACCTCCAGAAAGTCTATGATACGTTTGGGCTCAAGTCGCCACCACACCTGCAGTTCGAGACGACCGAAGCCGGGACCAGCGTCGATGGCTCCGATATCCATATCTCGCCCCTTCAGGCAGCCCTGGCGGCAGCCGCCTTGAGCAATCACGGGGTGGAACCGGCGCCCCGTCTTGCCACAGCGGTTGATACCCCTCGAGATGGGTGGGTGGTCTTATCCCCCCAAGGGACACCCTTGAAGGCTGTCCAGCCTGCCCAGGCAGACGAGGCAGCGGCAGACTTCATCCAGGATGGAAATAATTACTGGTCGCATATTGGGCAAGCCACCGGCAAGGAGGGACCGGTCACCTGGTTTATTGCGGGAACTCCGCCAAACTGGCGGGCCACGCCCCTGACGGTGGTGGTCCTGCTCGAACAGGACAATGCCCGCCTTGCGCAGTTGATTGGCCAGGAACTGATCACAGATGCCATGAATCCATAGACAAAAAATCCCGCGGAACGGCGGGATTTTTTGTAAAGAGTCGAAGAACTACATGCCGGTATCGCTATCCTTGGAGGAATAGCCTGGGCCGGACTTGAAAAAGTCATAGTTGGGCTGAATGTCGGGAGTCAGATCCACCACCTCGCCGGCTTCCAACTGCCGGGCGGTATCCAGCTCAATGGGATGACCATGATGGTTGGTGCCTGAGAAATGACCAGTCAACCCTACCTTGCTGATATATTCCCCACCCTTGGCTGTATAAGCGGAGGGGACTTCGTCCTCGGGGAAAATTGCGGCATAGGGGCATTCAGGCACGCAGGCGCCACAATCGATGCAGGTATCGGGGTCAATATAGATCCATGGCCACTCATTCACCGGATTTCCCGGCACCATGCATTCCACCGGACAAACTTCAATGCAGCCTCGATCACGAACACACAAGCTTGTGATAATGTGAGTCATTGTTGTCTCCTTTTAGGAAATTACCTTCTGGCAAGGCGATTATAACTTGCTTCACAAGACTTGCAAGCCGAAATTTTATCTACTTGAAGCGGGCGGCCACTGCATCCCAGTTAACAACATTCCACCAGTTGGTCAGGTACTCCGCGCGGCGGTTTTGATACTTGAGATAGTAGGCATGTTCCCACACATCAACGCCCATAACGGGAGTCATCCCCTCAGACATGGGATTATCCTGGTTGGCCGTTGACACAATGGCCAGACCATTGCCCTTCTTAACCAGCCAGGCCCACCCGGAGCCGAAACGTCCCATGGCAGCCTTTTCAAATTCGCCTTTGAAGGCATCGAAGGAGCCGAAGGCTGCATCCACAGCCCGAGCCAGCCCGCTTTTGGGAGCTCCACCCGCATTTGGACCCATGATCTGCCAGAACATATCATGGTTCCAGGCTCCCCCGCCATTGTTGCGCACCGCTGTACGAATATCTTCGGGAACTGCATTAAGGTCCTTCAACAAGTCCTCAAGAGATTTCCCCGCCAGCTCCGGATGCTTTTCAATTGCTGCATTGAGATTGGTCACATACGCCTGATGATGCTTGTCGTGATGGATTGTCATCGTCTGTGCATCGATATAAGGTTCGAGCGCGTCCACCGCATACGGAAGTTTAGGTAATTCAAATGCCATGATCCACTCCTTTAGTTGGTCAATCTGTATACCTGACAGATTTCATCGAATTTCGCCAGATTTTAGTCTCGCAGAGGACAACTGTCAAGCAAGGCTCATTGTCCTCTTATATTAAGCATATGAATCATAAAAACCTTACATTTAAACGCGGCAATCCCTACAGCCAGCGAGCCGGCGAAATGTAATAAATTTATATGCGTTTCGTTTAAGAAAATGTATACACTCCGGGAAGGGTCGTTGCCATTCTTTATCAACTGAATTCTTGCGCAGAATATGTGGAATAAACGGAAAGGATGTAAATATTATGGCAAAAATCACTTTCAAACGCTCAGGTGGGTATATCGGTGGTGGAATGAGATTCGAGTTAAATCTAAATGCCCTGCCAATCAGTACAGTTCGCAATATTACCCGCCTGGTGGAACAGGCTCAATTTTTTGATCTGCCTGAAAACCTGGTCCGAAGCTTCCAGCCCGATGAATGCCAGTACACCATCACGGTGGATGCAGGGATTACCAATCACACCGTCCACACCAATGACTCGACAATGCCTAGTTCCCTGCGGCCGCTGGTCCGCGAGCTCTCCTTGATGAGCGCGGCCAGCCAGAACATGTAAGGAGGATGCCAAGTTGACCCGCATCAGTTTTAGAAGGACAGGTGGTTTTCTGGGCCGCGAAATGGAGTCGGATATCGACTTGAACGAAATGCCCGCGGAAGAATCGCAGGAGCTCCAGCGGCTCATTCTGGATACCAACTTCTTTAATATTCCACAAAATCTGATCGAGCCAAGCAAGGATGATGAGTATGAATATACTGTGACCGTGGAGGCTGGCAACAGTCACCACACCGTCCACACCAGTGACACCAGTGCGCCCGAGTCGCTGCGGCCGCTGCTCGAAAAGCTGTCAGAATTAGCAAAGGAAGGGAAGTCCGGTTCTCCCCTGTCTTAATGATGATTACCCAAGAGGGGGCCTTCTCATTTAAATCTTAAGTAGAGATGGTCGCATCGGCTACTTGATACCCACACAAAATCCGCTATCAGTTTCGTTTAAAAAGAAGATCTAACTTGTTGGAGATACCCTTGCGCCTGTTTGACTCCTTTTTCCTGGCGGGCTTTGAATCCGCCTGCCATATCAACAAGGCCGGTTTGCGCCTGAATATGCTGGCGCTCACACAGCATGACAGCCAGGTGAATACAGATTACGCGCTTCTACGAAGTATCAACATCCGTACCGTACGGGACGGAACCTGCTGGCCGATCATTGAACGTGGAGGCAAGTTTGATTTTGCTTCCTTTCTCCCCATGCTCGAAGCAGCCAGACAACAAAATATGCAGGTAATCTGGAATGTTTTCCATTATGGCTGTCCGGACGATGTCGACATCTTCTCCGCTGTGTTTATCGATCGTTTTGCAAGATACTGCAGCGCATTGGCCCACTTTATTCATGAGCATACCGACCGTGTCCCATTTTATACGCCCATTAATGAGATTTCCTTCCTCTCCTGGGCAGCCGGCCAGGTTGGTTATATTCATCCTTATGAAGTAGACCGTGGTTGGGAGTTGAAACGCCAGCTGATCCGTGCTGCGATTGCAGGCATCGAGGCGATCTGGCAGGTAAATCCAAAAGCACGCATTGTCCAGGTCGAGCCTTTGATCCATGTGGTGCATCCAAAAGGCCATCCCGAGCTGGCTCAGCAGGCAGAAGCCCAACGCGCCAGTCAATTCGAGGCCTGGGATATGATGATCGGCGAGCTCGAGCCTGAGCTTGGCGGCCAGCCCAAGTACCTGGATATTATGGGCGCCAATTATTACCATTCCAACCAGTGGGAATATCCCGACCAGCGGCTCCGCTGGGAGGACACACCCCGCGACGAGCGCTGGGTCCCGCTGCACCAATTGCTGGCTGAAATCTATGATCGTTACCGGCGTCCAATTTTCATGGCTGAAACCAGT
>JBLMZU010000234.1:0-4727 GCA_050258995.1 Bacteroidota bacterium | reverse complement strand
GGTGGCGACCATGCCGGACGCGGCACATCGGCCATGCTGGAGGTCACATTTGAAGCCAAAGGGTCCACGGCGAACATGGAGGGCGGGGTCGCACCGGTGTATGTTGTGGTGGGTGTTCGTTATCCGGGAGGATATGTCAAAGCTGAGCAATATGTCTTCTATGTAAAAGTGCCGTAATATATCTGATAAAAAATAATCAGCCCGTATCCGCTATGGATGCGGGCTGATTGTATTAACGTTTTTCGACGGAAAATTTCAAGCCGCGCGGGCAAATGCCGTTGCGAGAAGGATCAGAAGCGACAGTCCAAAATTGAGCCGGAGCAGTAAAATCTCCCGGCGTCGAAGGCTGTCGATCTCAGCCGCATTCGAGCTCTTTTTGGACCGTACGATCGAGCGCCGTATGGCAGGGATGACCTCCCAGGTCTGGATGGCGCTGACCACGACCATCACAAGCACAAGACCATGCTTGATCAGGATCGCCACGGACCACTGGGAGCTTGTTGAGATAAAACCATCATAATGCGGGTTGACGCTCATCTGGAACAGACCGGTGAGCACGAGCACACTTAAGCTGAACCAGGCAATCGGCTCCAGGCGCCGTTGCATCGCTTCGATGAAAACAAGCTGGTTTTCCGAATCCAGGGAGCGCTGCATGGCCGGCAGGACAAGGAGCGCCACGCCTGACAGGCTGCCCACCCAGGCGACGGTCGCAAAGAGATGGAGCCAGTATGTAAGCGCCAAAGCCCAGGATGGAGGTGCGGAGATCATGGGGTCGGGCTGGCGGGTGGTTCCGTGGTAGCCGGTATTGGAGGTTGGGTTGCAGCAGGCGGTTCGGTCGGCGCAGGTACGACTTCAGTGGGCGCTTCAGCCGTAGGGACTTCCGCAGTAGGCGTGGCCGGGTGACAGCCACTGTAGGCATCATTGTAATTTCTGGCAGCCGCCTCGTCCAGCGCGGCGATTGCCTGGGCGTTGTCGTACTGCGCAACTGCATCGCAATTCTGGCCGTCTTTATAGAGCTCGTCCCCATAGCGCATGGAGGCAAACCAGAAACGCTGGGAGGAGGTCATGGTCCCATCCCACAAGCCGCTCCAGCCCCGATAGACCTGGTCGAAGTAATTCACGGCCTCCTTCCAGTTTAACTCCCAGAAGGATGCGCCGATCAAATAGTAACGCGCGCCTTCGCGCAGTCCATTGGTGTCGCGGTCGAGCGGACCAAAGCGTTCCGCCAGGGTGAGCTGGTAAATGCCGCCCTCCAGGTTGCCCTGTTTGATGATCAGGTCATATCCATAATTGCGGAGGGCAAAATAGTACATGCCGTCCACAAGCGAAGCCTGGTAGTTGGGATCATACTTGCGCATCTGGTCAAGCGCGCCGATGGCGCCGGGCCAGTCCTTGGCTGCAATGAGCTGTTGGGCTTTTGAAAAGGCATCCTGTGCGCCGGTGAAATCCGGGGTGGGCGTGAGAGAGGGGGTGATGGTTGGGGTTGGCTGGTTGCTGAGAACGAGCACTTCCGTCAGTTTTTGCTGTGCACCGGGGAAGGTCGAATTCTTGGAAATGATCCACTCCAGGCGCTGTTTGGCGATCTCATACCTGCCAAATTGAATGTCGATCAATGCGTTTTGGTACTGCTCGCCAAGCTGCTGCATGATGGCGGAGGACTGGTTCCTCTCCCGGACGCCGATGCCGGAGGAATAACCGGCCAGTACTGCAATGGCAAGAATGGCGATCAAACCAAGCGCGCTGAAGAGGATTGTCCGTCCGCGCCGGGTTCTTGCAACAGGTTTGTTGGGTTGTGTGCTATCTGTAATTTCAACGTTGTCTGTCATGGGCTTGATTATATCCTAACGAAACAATGGGTCTTACGGTGGTTTCTTTGGGGAAACAAGTGCTTGTTTTGCTTTAAAGATTCAAGAGCAGCTTTATCTCAGACCAAATGAACGGAAGTGCAGCCAGCCCGCCGATCACCATTCCGACCAATGCGGTCAAAACGGCGGACCCTGGCAGGTAGACCGCCACGGCGTAGGTGATCACGCCTCCAACAATGGCAGCCAGAATGCCTCGAATGACTGCGCTTGAAACATGGAACGATTCATGCATCTTGCGGCTGAGCCAGGTTAACATCAGAATGGCCTCGAGCAGAAGCGCGATCTCGGCCAGGGCGAGCATCGGCGCACCAATCCCGCGGAACAGGGTGATGCCGGCAATGCCGATCAGAAGAAATACGCCGATCCGCAAAAATACCGCGTACAGTGGATACATCGGTTCCTTGCGCGCATAAAATGCGCGGGCCGCGATCTCCTGGATGGTAAAGCCGGTCAGAGTGATCATGTACGCGCGGGTCGTCCAGGTGATCAAGGTGGTGGTGGCTGGGTCGAATCCAAAGACGACACGCACAAGTGGATGGATCCCTGCAGCCATGACTGCGGCGACAGGGATGGTTAACGCGATCAGGACCCGCAGAGCGCGCTCAACCGTTAAACGGAAGGCGCCCCAGTCCTGGCGGGCTGCGAACTCAGCCAGTGTGGGCAGCATCGCAGTGGCGATCGCCGTCCCGAGCAGCGTCTCCGGTACCTGCATGATCATCCAGCCATACGTGAGCGAGGTCACCGCACCGGTCTGGTAGAGCCGGGAAGCCAGGTTGTCCCGGGCGATGACGATGAGCTGGATCCCAAACATGGTCAACAAACGCGGACCGAGCAGCTTGAGGGCCTCGATCAAACCGGTGTTGCGCAGGTCGAGGGTGGGAGTCCATTTGAATTTATAGATGAACAATCCGGGTACCTGGATCAGCAGGTGCATGGCAGCGCCCAGGATGACGCCATATACCAGGCCATAGATGCCGTAAATCGGCACAAGAAAGATTGCACCGAAAATCTGCCCAAGGTTGTACATGATGGGCGCCAGGGCAGGCAAGATGAATTGCTGGTTGGTCTGCAGACCGGCCATCACCAGACCGCTGATCGAAAAGATGACCGTACCGATGAGATTAAGCTGCATCAGTTGTGCGAGCAGGTGTCGCTGGTCGGGGCTAAAGCCGGGCGCGATGCCCAGCGCTGCATTAACAATTGGCTCTGCGAAAATGGCAATGATGATGGCCAGCCCACCCGTCACGACAAAGGCAAGATTGGCTACCCGTGAAAACAGCTCCCAGGCTGCAGCCCGTCCCTGTTTGGTGAGGTATTCGCTCATCAAGGGGATAAAAGCCATCGCCAGCGCACCGCCCGAAATCAGCGCAAATAAAACGTCCGGCAGGTTGTTGGCCGCGTTGAAAGTGTCCAGCAGCTGGATGGAGTTGGCAAACTGGCGCGAAATGATGCCGACCCTTACAAACGCGAGGACCTTATCGATGAAGAAAAAGAACGCGATGATCAGCGAAGTTCGCGCCAGGAACGATAGTTTTTTCATGAAGCGGGTTAGTGGTCGTCTGCTGGGGGATTTTCGGGAGGAGCAAAGTTGGAAAGCTTGTCTACAAGCTGGTATGGTTTATGGATCAAAGTCGGCAGGCACTGTGGGCAGATTGCCAATTCCTCGCCCTGGAATCTCAGGAGTATAAGCGGTCGCTCCTGTTCGGAGGTTTCGCAATTCAGACAGGTTAATGAAGACATCGTTTCCTTTGAAGTATTTGAAGTTAGGGCACATACGGCGGTGGATCCATCACGACATAGTGATGTTCCCCATTCCGGCTCACCGTATATGCAAACTGCGAGACGGGCGGCATCCCGGTCTCATTTGCTCCACAGCAGGGACCGAGCACGAACAGGCTGCCATCCGGATTGCTGAATTCTACCTGAAAGATGTACCAGTCGCCCGACAGGTCCTTGAAGACCGCCGAACGGACTTCCAGGCATTGCAGCTGCTGGTTGTCGCAGGCTGCTTTCCAAAGGGCGACCTTGTCCGCCGGATCGATTTGTGGATTGAAAACCTGTAGCTGCTCATACTCGCCGCCATACAGGGGAGCTGCATCTGCATAGTCCTTTGTGTGTAGAAGGGTCAGGAAGCTGACCAGTACATCGTAAGCTTCCTCCATGGTCGACGGCATGGAAGTTGAGACCGCCGTTACGATCTCCTTCTGTTGGACGGGTGTCGATGGGGTGGGCAGTGTTGCCGGCTGCAGATTACATCCTGGAATGAGAAAAAGCGTCAGCAGGCAAAGATTTGCAATTATTTTCAACTAAAACAGGCCTTTGATGAGGCCGCCGTCCACATTCAGCATCACACCCTGGACATAGGAGGCGGCCGGAGAGACCAAAAATACGGCAGCTTTTGCAAACTCCTCGGGTTGTGCCATGCGTCCCAGCGGGATCTCGGCGGTCTGCCTGGCGATCTCCTCTGCCACGCTGGTCTTGTTGTTTTCCGCACGGAATTCCATCAGGTGCTGGACGCGTTCCGTGAAAGTCCAGCCAGGCAGGATGGAATTAAAACGAATTCCATCCCTGCCAAGTTCCACGGCCAGTGACTTGATCAGGCCGACCGTCGCAGCCCGCACGCTGTTCGACAGGATCAGATTGGGCGCCGGCTGCTTGACAGTGAAGGACGTGACCGCCAGTACGCTCGGCACTTCCGACTTGCGTAAATGGGGCAGCGCGGCACGGATCAGGCGCACATGACTCATAAAGGAAGTATCCACTGCCTTCTGCCAGGCTGTCTCATCGAAAACCTCAAATGAGCCTGCCGGAGGGCCGCCTGCGTTGGTGATCAGGATGTCGATACTTCCTTTATGAGTCATG
>JBLMZU010000233.1:0-4788 GCA_050258995.1 Bacteroidota bacterium | reverse complement strand
GGTGCGGCAGGCGCTGTCGACGATGATGCGGCCCTGCGCATCCAGATCCAGCAGGCATCTGACCATGTTGGTGTTTGGCGTCAGCGCCTTCTCCACGAACATACCATCCGCCTGTTTTTCGATAACCTGGCCGTTCCTATCCTTCAGGATCATCCGGCGGGCATATTCGTCGCCGCGCACTTCGACCACTTCGCAGTCCTTCAGGATTTTTACATTTCCTGCCTGCTGGAGCTTCTGGCCGAGCGGCGTGGACAGCATGGCATCATCGTTGACGACCATGGTGACTTCGCTGGCAATCGTGGAAAGCTCACCGGCCGAGCGCAGGGCCAGTTCTTCACTGCCCACCACGATCACGGTTTTATCGATAAACAGAGGGGCATAGGACAGGGCTGAATAGCACAGTCCTTTCATGGTGTACTCTTTTTCGCCCGGCACATCCATGCGGACCTGGCGGGCGCCGGTGGCGATGATGACAGCCTTCGACTCCAGCGCCGCGCCGCCTTTTGTGGTAACTATGAAATGGTTCTCCAGCTTTTCGATCTTTTCCACGGCTTCGATGTGACGGGCAAAATCGAGATACTCCAGCTCATTGCGGAACTTGTTGACGATATCCAATCCGCGGATGATCTGGTAATCCTCGATCCAGGGCAGGGAAAGTCGATAGTTGGTCTTGCCGCCCAGATCCTTGGAAAGGACCAGGACGTTGAGGCGCTTGCGGATCGCATAGATCGCAGCGGTCAATCCGGCGGGGCCACCGCCGACGATAATCAAATCGTACATCTCGTTCTCCTTTCCTGTTAATAGGCGGACTTGATGGTTTCCAGGTCGATATCGTGCGTATCCTCATCCGGTGGTGGCTCGGCAATGAAATGCTCCTCCATCATCATCTGGGTGAGGCTGCGGGAGCGCTTGATGATCGTGCTCGCCCGCTCGAATTCCTCTTCGTAGGTGGTTGGGATGCGCGCCAGGCCTTCCTCCACCGCTTTCATCGCCACGGCCGCGGCTTCGCGCGGGAAGACCTCCCAATCGTCCATGTTCGGCAGGATGTGTTCCGCATCCAGTTTGTCGCCCACGTGGTCGGCCAGCGCCTGGGCAGCGGCAAAGCACATTGTATCGGTGATGGTCTTGGCGCGGACATCCAGCGTGCCGCGGAAGATGCCGGGGAAACCGAGCGAGTTGTTGACCTGGTTCGGGAAGTCTGAACGACCGGTGGCAATGACGGCTACACCCGCCTCCTTGGCCTCCCAGGGCCAGATCTCCGGGACAGGATTGGCACAGGCGAAGAGGATCCCGTCCTTGTTCATGGTCTTGAGCCACTCCGGCAGCAGGACACCCGGTCCGGACTTGGAGAGAGCAATGACCACATCCGCGCCCTTGATGGCATCCGGGATGTTGCCTTCGCGGCCCTCCGCATTGGTGATATTGCACAGCTTCCACTTGTCCTTGTACTCGGCCTTGCGCATCTCCAGGTCCTTGCGGTGCTTGCCAAGGATGCCCTTGGTATCGACCATAAAGCACTTGGCCGGATCCGCACCCCAGCCGAAGATGAGGCGCGAGCAGGCCACATTGGAAGCGCCCGACCCGATGAAGGCGATCTTGACTTCGCTCATCTTCTTGCCGACGAATTTGAGGGCGTTGATCAACCCCGCCAGGGTGACGGTCGCGGTCCCCTGCTGGTCGTCATGCCAGACCGGGATCTCCGCCTTCTCGCGCAGCGTGTCCAGGATGTAGAAGCATTTCGGCTGGGAAATGTCCTCCAGGTTCACGCCTCCCAGGCCCGGCTGCAGCATCAGCACGGTGTTGATAATGGCATCCGGATCCTTGGTGTCGAGCATAAGCGGCACGCCATCCACACCGCCCAGGTACTTGTAGAGCAGGGCTTTGCCTTCCATGACCGGCAGCCCGGCCTTGGGCCCGATATCGCCCAGGCCAAGCACACGCGTCCCATCGCTCACGACAGCAACGGTATTCCACTTGTTGGTGTATTCGTATACCAGCTCAGGGTTGGCTTCAATGGCCTTGCACGGCGCGGCCACGCCTGGCGTATACCAGATGGCAAAGTCGTTGAAGCTGTGAACGGTACATTTGAGTGCGGTCTCGATTTTCCCCCGATAGAATGGATGCAGTTTCATGGCGTCTGCTGAAGGTTTTTTTGCCTTGGCAAGCAGTTCGTCAACGTTCATACTCTCCTCCTTTCATATGGATAGAGAATTGGTTTATGTCTCCGGGTTTCTCCTGCGCAGGGATTCCTCCCGGAGCGCGATCATCACGGCGGGCAGATTGAGTCCGCGTTTACGTTAGTCCCTATCAGGGGACAGGCGCCGTGTGAGGCTTCCAAAACAGCATCAGACCATAAGGTTCGCGAGTCGAGCGCTTCATCATCCAATAAGGCGAGCTGAACAAGACTTCCCAGCGGGATGTCCATTTCCTCCGCCAGCGGCACCTCGCAGTCGTAACAGGCATGGCAGATCTTGATATCCTGGCCTGTGGCAAGCTTGATGACACGGCGGAGGCTCATTCCTAGAAATCGTCCGACTTGGCACGCAGGTGCATGGTCATGAAGACCACATCCTCCGTCTCTCCATCCGGGAACAGGAAATAGTCATCGAGTGTGACCTGGGATTTGAATCCCAATATCTCAAAAGCCTTGACCACTTTGGTCTGTTCAGCAAGGACTTCGGCGATCAGGATGCTCAGCCCCTGTTTGCGGGCCAGGTCGATCAGCACACGGATCATTTTCATCCCCAGGCCGCGCTTGCGGAAATCCTTTGCCAGGAAGAGGCGCACCTCCCCGATATGGCGCTTCGGGCCTTCGCCCAAATGAATGGAGGCACTGCCCACAACCCGGTCCTTGACAAAGGCCAGGACGGGCAGCACTTTGCCATAATCCAGATGTTCACACCACTCGCGGATCAATGCCGGATCCTGAACATAATGCCGCGTGTAGCGCAAGTCCTCCTCCCCAATGGCGGAATAGAACTCCAACAGGTGCTGGTAATCCCCCTCGTTCATGGGGCGCAAAAGGATATAGGCCCCATCCTTCAATGTGGTCATGTCGCGGAAATTTTTGATTTGATCAGGAAGCATGTTCTCTCCAGAGGCGTTTAGGATTGGAATGGCTTCCTTTGGCGAAAGAAAAAGGTGACAACCCTGCTCCTCAAGGTTGTCACCTCATTGTTCATGCGGGGATCGTCTCCAATTCAGGTTTTACAAATCCCTTCGGTAACAGGTCTGCTTCGGTGACGATGCGGGGGATGATATCCTCCCAGCCGACCGGCATGATATGAAGACCATGGATTCCCTGCTTGCCCTTGATCTTCTCGATCAGCTCCAGAGTGATCCGGACGCCCTCCTCCTGGGCACCCTGGGGACCACCCTTTTCCTGGGCATCATCCATGCGCTTGACGATCGCGTCAGGCACGTAAACACCAGGCACCTGGGTCATGTAGTGCGTCATCTTAGCGCTCTTGAGCGGTGTGAGGCCGATCATGATGTAGACCTTGTCCAGGATGCCGCGCTTGGCGATCTCGTTCAGCCAGATCTCCATGCGGTCCGGGTCATAGACCAGGTTGGTCTGGAAGAACTGGGCGCCGGCATTGACCTTCTTGTGCTCGCGTAAGGCCTGGAATTTCGGGTCCGAGGCAAAGGGTGAGGCTGCCGCGCCCAGGAAGAACTTGGGCGGGAACTTGAGCTCGCGTCCATCCAGATAATGACCCTCATCCCGCATTCTGCGCAGGATCCAGATCATCTGGATGGCATCCATATCGTTGATATCCATGCGGCCGCGCGGCTGGGGGGCCAGCACGGGGCTGTCGCCGGTCACGCACAGAACGTTACGAACGCCCATGGCCGTTGCCCCGAGGATCTCGCCCTGCAGGCTGGCGCGCGTCCGGTCCCGGGCCGCAATCTGCATGACAGGCTCGGCGCCGGCTTCGATCGCAAACTTACTACAGGCCCAGGAGGTCATTCGCGGCGTGGCAGAGGCGTTGTCCGTGAAGTTGATGGCCGTTACATATGGCTTGACGAGGTTGATGTTCTCGACCAGCTTCTTGGTGGCCATGCTCAGCGGAGGCGCGATCTCGCAGGCAACAACAAACTCTCCCGCCTTAAAGGCCTTCTCCAGTCTGGAGACCGGCTCGGTGTACCCGGCAGGATGGTACTGGTCATCGCCCTGCCACCAGTCTGGCTGGCGCACGGTGCGGAAGATCAGGTCCCAGGTCTTGTAGCGTTTTTCACCCTGGTCGAGGACCAGGCTTTTCATAACCTTGCCTGTGCCATTCTTCTTAACGCAAGTAAGTACATCGTTCCAGGTCTCTGTGCCGACCTTCTCCCAATCCAGCGGCGGAAGAACTTCAAGTAGCTTCTCCTGGCGGCCCATCTTGTGGGAGCGCTCGTAAATCTTGTACCAGATGCAGGGACGGGTTTGGTCTACGTAGCAGTGCTCGGGGGTTGAGCCGCCGCAAGGGCCGTTGCGCAATCCTTTGGGGCATTCCATCGGGCAGATAAAGGCAGTCTCCTGCAGCATACAGTTGCCGCACATGCGACAGCCGAAGAGCGGTCCTTTAATAATGTATTCAACATCCTCCAGCAGCCTGTGGCTGAGAGGCTCTTTTTTGAAGGGGGAATAAGCCGGCTGCCAGCGTCGACCAGGGGTAAAGATTGGCATGTTGGCTCCTAGTTCATCAGATAAGAATCGGCGTAAATCACTTTATTAAGCAGGATTTGGGTCGTCTTCCAGATCGCCGCCTGTTCCGGGTCGGACAGGTCGAAGTCTTCCATCTGCGGCTC
>JBLMZU010000232.1:0-4090 GCA_050258995.1 Bacteroidota bacterium | reverse complement strand
ATTGAACAACAAACCGGTACCTTCGCAGTCAAAAAGGGCCTGGCCCAGATGCTTAAAGGTGGCGTCATCATGGACGTGGTCACCCCCGAACATGCGAAGATTGCGGAAGAGGCGGGAGCCTGTGCAGTCATGGCACTCGAGCGGGTGCCTGCAGATATCCGGGCCAACGGCGGCGTGGCGCGCATGTCGGACCCGGATCTGATCCTGAAGATCATGGACTCGGTCACCATCCCCGTCATGGCGAAATGCCGCATCGGTCATTTCGTCGAGGCACAGATCCTGGAGGCGATCGGCGTGGATTACATCGACGAGTCGGAGGTGCTGACGCCGGCAGACGAGTCCAATCATATTTTGAAGCACAACTTCAAGGTGCCGTTCGTTTGTGGCTGCCGCAACCTGGGCGAGGCGCTGCGCCGCGTCGGTGAGGGCGCTGCCATGATTCGCACCAAGGGCGAAGCCGGGACCGGGGACGTGGTGGAAGCCGTCCGCCACGCGCGCACGGTGCTCGGCGACATCCGCAAGTTGACGACAATGGCTGATGAGGAATTGATGAGCTACGCCAAGGAGCTTGGCGCGCCCTATGAGCTGGTGAAGGAAACCAAGGAACTGGGCCGCATGCCGGTGGTCAATTTTGCTGCCGGCGGCGTTGCCACTCCCGCCGATGCAGCGCTGATGATGCAGCTCGGTGTGGACGGCGTTTTCGTCGGCTCGGGCATCTTCAAGAGCGGAGATCCTGCCCGGCGCGCGGCCGCAATCGTCAAGGCCGTGACTCACTACCAGGATGCATCCATCCTGGCCGAAGTCAGCAAGAACCTCGGCGAGCCGATGGTGGGGCGCAACATTTCCCAGATGCCTGAAGCGGAGAAGATCGCGGGTCGGGGCTGGTAATTACTGACGCGGGACGATGGACCATGGAAGATATATCTGGTCCATCGTCCATGGTCTAAAAGATGAAGATTGGTGTTCTCGCTTTACAGGGCGATTTTGCCGAGCACATCGCCATGCTCAAACGGCTCGGCGTTGAGACGGCGGAGGTCCGCTTGCCCGGGCAGCTCGAGGGGCTCGATGGATTGATCATCCCGGGCGGCGAATCGACGACCATTGGCAAGCTGGCGGTGGCCTATCAGCTGATGGATCCCCTGAAGGAATTCGGCCAGCGCCATGCCATCTGGGGAACGTGTGCCGGGGCGATCTTTTTATCGAAGGATGTCCGCCGGGATCAGCCCCTCCTCGGCTTGATGGATATTCAGGTCGAGCGTAATGCATTCGGCCGCCAGGTCGATTCTTTTGAGGAAGACCTGAATGTCCCAGAGCTTAAACAGGCCACCCATTCCAACGAGGATTATCACGCGGTCTTCATCCGGGCGCCGATCATCGAATCGGTAGCGGGGGATGCCAGGATCCTGGCGTCCGTTCCGGATGGTAGAATTGTAGCTGCACAGCAGGGACACCTGCTGGCTACATCGTTTCATCCCGAATTGACGAACGACACACGCTTCCACGAGTATTTCCTATCCCTCGTGGATTAGGTGTTCATGTCCATCCGCCCATTAGCCATTTTCGACCTGCCCTACCTGTACGGCTTCCGAGAGGAGGCAATCGGGCTGGATACTGCGCGCACCCTGACGCGCGGCAGTCCCTTGGGCGCAGTGGGGCTGATGGCATATGTGAACCCGGCCAGGCATATTTATTCGGCCATTGCGAACGGCGGCAAGGAAACCCTGCTGGGCGGCATCATCCATTCCCGGGACGAATCCTTTGCCAAGCTGCTTTACCTGGCGCCGACCTCGCAACTGGGCCACCCGGACCTGCCGGCCCTGATCGAAAACCTCGCAGCACAAGCCGGGGAATGGGGCGCCTTCCACGTCCTGGCCGAAGTGGATGAGACCAGCGAAGCATTTGTCCCGTTGCGAAGATCAGGCTTTGCGGTTTACGCCTGGCAGAGAATGTGGGATGTCTCCCAGATCCCCGAAACCAGCCCGGATGTGGAATGGACCAAAGTCAAATCGGTGCATATCCAATCGATGCAAAACCTGTATCACCAGATCGTCCCGCCTCTGCTCCATCCGATTGAGCCGCAGCCGCGGGATGGTAAAACCGGCTGGATGTGCAACGAAGGCGTCAAGTGCTATGTCGAAGTCTCCCAGGGCGTTTATGGGATCGTGCTTGCGCCGCTCATCCATCCCGATGCTACCGATGTGACCAACAAGCTGGGCTCCCTGATCGCCAGTCTTCCCGACCGCCGCAGCCGTCCCGTGTATGTGTGTGTCCGTTCGTACCAGGCCTGGCTGGAGCCCGTCCTGGCAGACATGGGTGCACAGGGGGCCAACCGGCAGGCCGTGTTGGTAAAGCACCTGGCTCACCTGGTGAAGGATCCACAGTCCGTTGCAGCGGTCCCGGCAGGTGTCCGCATCCAGCCCTCCAGGGTGAGCAAGACCGATACAAAAAGTTCTTGAATGAGTTTTCCCCTGATTTGTTTCCAGATCGGCGGGGCCAGTAGGATCCTCACATTTCCAAGAGTAAAGACATGCAGCAGCCAAACAAAAACTTTCCCCAAACCTTCCACATGAGCCTTGTGGAACCCCTGGTTGTCTTTGTTATTTCCCTGCTTGGGATCGCATTGGCCATGGGTCTCTTCTGGTCCGGCATTGGAGATTTAATCAAGACCTTTATCCTGTTTTTGATCAGCGTAGCCGGACTCTTCGTGGCCTTTCGAATGACAAGAAAACTGGAGATTGCAAGGACGGAATTGATCATCAGCCACCTGGTCTCGAAGCAGGTGATCGCCCGGGAGGATATCGACGCCTACTTTTTGGACGAGCAGGGAATCAACCGCCGCACACGGGCCTTTGTCACGGTTCATCTGGTGAATGGTCACCGGATCAAATTCAAAGGCATCCAGGAGGGAAATGATGCGCTGCTGCAGGCACTGGAGAGTTTCACCGGTCTGAAGCCTGCCATGGAGACAGAGGATGCCCGTCAAGTCTGACTTTTAATGGCCAGTTACGCCTCAATTTCGTGTTTCCAATGTAAAATTCCCCTTAGATTCTTATATATTTCTACAACAAATTTCCAATGCGAGGATGGGCCAATCCTCGTATAATTGTATATAGACTGATGAATAGGCAGGAACTTTTCCATGGTGACAAGCATTTAATGTCTGTATGCCGCGCAGAGCAGGGATATCGCGGCGCAAGTAGGTATTTCCCTATCCCCAGTCACGCCCATGAATCGAACAAAAAACACGTGGAATGTGACCTTTTCACATACCTTATTAAATTATGACTCAACTAAAGATAACTGACGATCTTGACGCGCTGCTCGATGTCCTCCCGCTCGATATCCGCCACGCGGTGGAAAAGGCGAACGACAGCGACAACCTGCTCGAGATCATTCTTGATCTGGGACGCATTCCCACCTCGCGTTTTGTGGATCACGAGATCAACATCCGTGATACCGAAGTCACCCGCGCCGAGATCGACTACGTGGACGAGCGCACGGGTGTGTTCGACGCGGACAACCGCGCCGGCATCGAGCGCACGCTGCATCGCATCTCGGCCATTCGCAACCGGCGCGGCGCTGTGGTGGGTCTTACGCTGCGCGTGGGGCGCGCCGTCTATGGCACGGTGGATATCATTCAGGACCTGATCGAATCGGGCAAGTCTGTGCTGATCCTGGGGCGCCCGGGCGTGGGGAAGACAACCCTCCTGCGCGAGGCGGCCCGCATCCTGGCCGAGTCGAAGCGCGTGGTGATCGTGGATACGTCCAACGAAATCGGCGGCGACGGCGATGTGCCGCATCCCGCCGTGGGCAAGGCCCGCCGCATGCAAGTGCGTGAGCCAACCCTGCAGCATGAGGTGATGATCGAGGCAGTGGAGAATCATAACCCCGAGGTCATCGTCATCGACGAGATCGGGCGGGCCCGCGAGGCAGAGGCCGCGCGGACAATCGCCGAGCGCGGCGTCCAACTGATCGGCACGGCGCACGGTCAGTCGCTCGAGAATCTGATGATGAATCCGACGCTGTCGGACCTCATCGGCGGTATCCAGTCCGTCACGCTATCGGACGAAGAGGCCCGGCGCCGCGGGAC
>JBLMZU010000231.1:0-7226 GCA_050258995.1 Bacteroidota bacterium | reverse complement strand
TGCGCCTGCAGGCTGACTGCCCGGTCCATCAGCAGGTCGCCAAACATTTCAATTTTGCGCAGGGGCTCCTGCAGATCATGGGAGGCCATAAAGGCAAATTGCTCCAGCTCGCGATTGCTCTTCTCCAATCTGTTGGCATAGAATTTGAGCTGTTCCTCGGCCAGCTTTAAATCATGGATGTCGGTTGCCGTTCCAAACCAGCGGATCACCTGTCCATTTTCATCGTGCATGGGCACACCGCGACTGAGATGCCAGCGATACGAGCCGCCCCTCATGCGAACGCGATGCTCGATCTGATAGATCTCCCCGGTTTCCACCGAGCGGAGCCAGGCATCCACCGTGGGCTGCGTATCTTCGGGATGCAGAACCGGCGCCCACTCCCAGTCGTTTCCTTGACGCAGTTGAATATCCTGATATTCGAGATGACGCTGGTTATAATAATCAACCCTGCCGTCTGGCAACGCAGTCCATACGAGCTGAGGCATGGAGTCCGCCAGGGAGCGGAAGCGTTCTTCACTTTCGCGGAGGGCCTGTTCTGCCTGCCTGCGCTCTGTAATGTCAAAAAAGGATGCCACCACGCCGAGAAGAGCACCCTGATCATCCAGGACAGGCTGCGCGTTGACCAATCTCCAGCTGAGCCTGCCGCTTTTGGTTGGAACGCCCATTTCGACATCCCGCACGGTTTCACCGGTACGCAGAGCCACCATGGCAGGTTGTTCCTCAACCGGGAAAGGAGTGCCGTCGGGTCGAATGATCCTGAAGCGAGGATCGAGCTTTGGATCGGCGAGTTCCCGGATTGTGTGCTCATACGTAAGCAGGACGGCGTCATTGGCCTCCTCGACTTCACCGTCCCGGTTCAGGAATACCACGCCCTCCGTCAGTGCCCGGAATACAGCTCGCATCTTTGCTTCGCTTGCCTTTAAAGCCTCTTCCACCTTCTTGTGCTCGGTAATATCCCGCACCACTGTCAGCAGGGCATCTTCACCATTCACCTCGATGATTTCCGCCGATAAACTGACCAGGCGTACCTCGTGCGATTTACGGCGGATCTCCAACTCATAATTCCGTATGGAGCCATCCTCCCGGATGCGCTCGATCGCTTTCTTCCGATCGTCGGCATTCACATAAATATCGAGATCAACCGCCGTATGTCCGATCACCTCGCCTGGTTGATGGCCCAAAAGTTCGATCCAGCCTTCGTTGACATCAATGATCATGCCGTCGGATATCCGGCTGATCACGATTGCATCCGGGCTGGAATGGAAGGCTTTGGCAAAGCGTTCCTCAGATTGGCGTAAGGCCTGTTCTGCCTTCTTGCGCTCGGTAATATCTGTCAGGATATTCACAAACTGGCCCGGGCGCGGCGAATAGGCGTGGGCTTCAAACCACTTGCTGGCGGCCAGCCCATATCGTTCCAGGCTGGCAGGCTCGCCCGTGAGAGCCACGTTACCAAGGAATTCGATCCATTGTTGATCCTGGTCTGGAAGGACCTCGGTATAGGTATGCCCTATGAATTTTTCGCGAGAAATTCCAAACTGCCGCTCGGTCGCAGGATTGACATCCAGGTAACGGTAATCGACCGGCCTGCCTTTCTCATCGGTGATCACTTCTGCAGCGATCAGGCCTTCCTGCATCCTCTCGAAGAGGCCGCGGTAGCGCTGCTCGCTTTCCTTCAAGGCGTCCTCCGCCTTTTTGCGCTCGGTGATGTCGTTGAGGGCGCCCAGAATACAGCGCTCCCCCTGAAGTTCGATCAGTGTGGTTCCAACATTGACGATCAACTCGCTGCCATCCTTGCGTAGCACGTGCAGCTCCATGTCGCCCGGGATCTCTTCACTCATAATCCGATCCCGAACTATCGAGCGTTCCTCGGGCCGCGCATAGAAGCGAAATTCAGAGGTGTTCCTTCCGATGACGTCCTCCCGGGTCCAGCCGAGAAGATTGAGCCAGGCATCGTTGGCATCCAGGATGGCTCCGTCCTTCCAGCGCGTGATATTCATGCCAAACGGTGACTTGTGGAAGGCCTTCGAAAACCGCTCTTCACTGTCCTGACGCGCCTTTTCCGCCTGCTTGCGCTCGGTGATATCCTGTGCTGTCTGCAGTACGTACTGTTGACCGCCGATATTCATCAGATCAAGGTTCAGCAGGAAGAGGCCTTCCTCCCCGGATTTCGTGTAAAGACGGGTTTCAATATTCCGGGCACTGCCCTGGCTCTGAAGCTGCGAAATGATCTGTGCCCGTGTCTGCACGTCGGGATTAATGTTCAGGTCAAGGGATGTGTAGCCGATCGCCTCCTGTTTCGTAAACCCGAACGTCCGCTCGAATTCCTCGTTAATATTGACAAGGATGCCCTCCGGCAGCCTTGAAAGGGATGCCGCAAATGGCGCTTTTTCGAAGATGATGGAAAACTTTTGCTCGTTTTCCTCCATCTGCTCCTCAATCTGCCGTCTTTCGCTAAGATCCACCGCCATCGTCATCATCAAACGCTGACCCGTCTCGTCACGGCCGAGGAGTGCGTTGCTGAAATCCCAGATACGCTTCTCACCGGAAAGGATGGTGATCTCCATCTCCCTCCACTTTTTTGTATCTCTTTGGGAACTGTCTACTTCATTGATCGTAGGCGCCGGGAACGGCTGGCCCGCCATCGCCTTTTGTACCCACTGCTGTACGTCCGGGACATCCTGGCGTGTATAGCCGGTGATCTCGGTGAAGGTGGCATTGATCATCAGGACTTTGCCATCCTCCCGCCAGATCATGAGAGGATAGGGAGCGATCCATAAAGCCTGCCGGAGCACATCATCGCTGGCTGCGTACAGGTTCAACGGATTTCCATGGTGATTGGCTGCCTGTGCTTCCGCCAGCCGCTGTTCGAGTACATTTATACGGTTCTGAAGAATTTGTATTTCCAATTCCTTGTCAGTCACTGTAAACTCCAAATATACCGGCAGACAGATCGATGTTCACCTACGGCAAGGATCGCTGGATTGGAAGGCAGAGGCGATCGGATGGAATTTTCCCCGTGCTCCAATTTGTGCTACAGTGATGAGGCGTGCTGTAAAGATGTTCGGTATGGCGAAAAATCGCTTGTTGTTGAATTAGGATAAATTTTGTCCATTATCTCATGGCGCGTGGAGCTCCACAAGATTATTACAGAAAATTAGTCAAAAAGAGGAATTAAATCACCAGGCTTCTATTACGTTTCTCATATCATGTGACATTAAAGCAGAACGGAACTTGAGGAACGAGCGGTAATGAGATGAAAGATCAACTGCTAATTCTATTAATTGATGACGATGAAGACGAATATATCCTGGTCAGGGAGCTGATCAGCGGGCCGGCCAGGGGAAGGACAATCCTGCATATCCGCCTGGATTGGGTATCCACCTATGAAGAAGCGCTGGAAGCGTTTTCAGACTGCCGGTACGACCTGTTCCTCGTCGATTATCATTTAGGAGGGCGCACCGGGCTGGAGCTGCTCCATGAGGAAGCCGCCCGGACTTGCGCCGCGCCGGTCATCATGCTGACCGGGCAGGGCAGCTACGCGATCGATCTTTCTGCCATGGAGCTGGGTGTGGCAGATTACCTGGAGAAGAACCAGCTTACACTGCCCCTGCTGGAACGTTCCATTCGTTATGCAATCGATCGCAAACGAGCCGAGTTGGAGTTCGAGGCGCTGATCCAGGAGCGTGACCGGGACCTGGCTTTGATGAAAAGACAAGCCCTCGAACTTGCCTCCCTGCAGAAGGCGACCTCCTCTTTACTCCACACACTGAATATCTCCCGCCTGATGGGACAGATCCTGGACGCCGCGCGGGAGGCGATCCCGGCCGCGGAGCTGGTACGGCTCCATATTCTCGAACACCAGCATGGCCGGGGGAAAGTCCTGGGTGAGCTTCCGCTCAACGACTCGCGCGTTCATCGAATCGATCTATCGGGCGACCTTCCGGCACCGCTCAAGGATATCGGTTCCGGCTATTCCCTCCTGATCCCCGATCTTCAAACGGTTCCTGACTTGCTTGTTCTACTGCAGAACGAGCAGGAACGACATGCTGCGCGTTCGGCCATGATTGCCCCGATGATCCTGGATCGGGAGGTTTTGGGTACTCTCAGTTTAACCGCCAGCGTGCCCTCTGTTTTTTCGGAGGCAGACCTGGGCCTGCTGACTGCGTTTGCGGCGACGGCAACCGCTGCCGTTCATAACGCCATTCTTTATCATGAAACCCAAAACCTGGCTGCCACGGATCCTCTCACAGGACAGTTGAACCGAAGGACATTTTTCGAGCTGGGACAGCGGGAGATTGACCGGTTCAAAAGATTCGGTCACGCCTTTTCCTGGATCATGTTCGACGTGGATCTGTTCAAACAGATCAATGACAAGTATGGGCACCCGGCGGGTGACCAGGTCCTGACCACGATCGTCGACCGCTGCTGTGATGTGATCCGCCATGTCGACATCCTCGGCCGCTATGGCGGTGACGAATTTGTGATTCTTCTGCCGGAAACAGACCACGAGCGGGCCAAAGAGATCGCAGAGCGGATCCGCGCATCGATAAGCGACTCCCCAGTTCCGACCAACGCCGGGCCGATTCATGTATCGATCAGCGTGGGAATCACAGAGGTCACCTCCGGGAACGCCGACCTGGGCTTTTTACTAAACAAGGTGGATCGGGCTCTCTATTTATCCAAGCAGGCTGGGCGGAATACCACTACGGTCCTGATCTAGGGTTCTTTTCTTTATTATCCAATACGAAGAACATTGGCTGCATCTCTTCCATGATACTCACAAACATGACCTGCACGCAATACATGGTCATATTTGATAAGGTCGATTCATATTCTCCTGGTTCGAGAGTCTGAGTTGCTGTCGATGGAAGCTTTCCCAGGAAAGTGAGATTCATCACATATCGTTCAATCGAATAGCTTTGTATAATCCTTAGGCGTACGATCCTAATGGCCCGTTATGGGGTTCATCCGAAGAAACAGCGAGATCTACTGTCTCTTTGACTGCATGCCGCGTGATGGACTTATGCTATCTGAATGGAGTTTTCTATGACACAATTGTATTCTGCAGACCCGGAGGGATACGTCCCTGAACCGGCATCCGTCGCTGCGGCCCTCGAGCGAAAGGCGGTAAATTGGCCGCATGTTTGGATGTACATCGGTCTGGCCTTTGGACTGTCCTGGTTGATCGACCTGGTGATATACCTGAACGGCGGCCTGGTGAACCCGGCTGCCAAGCTGCTGCTGCAGTTCCAGATGCTCATGCCGGCTTTTGCGGCCCTGCTGCTGGGAATGTTCTTCTTTAAAGAGAGCCCGGTCTATTTTAAGACTAACCGCACCGGTTCCCGCTGGTTCATCTACTATTATTTTTTTATGACCTTTGCCTACCTGGTTGCCGCTGTGCTCGGACTTGTGCAGCCGGCACTCGGCATGGCGCTTAGCTCGTCCCTGCTGCTCCTGAGTGTGATCGGGTTGATACTGGTGGGGGTGCTGCGCTGGCGTGGCGGCCCGCAAACCTTTGCCGCTGCCGGCATGGCCGGTGGAAACTGGCGCATCTGGATGCTGTACGGGCTGGGCTTGATCCTCTTCTGCGCCGTGGAGACGCTGCTCAACTATGTCTTTAAGCTTGGTCATCAAGCTGATATCACGGCACTCTACCCTCCCGGTTCGACCGCCAGTATTCCCCCGCAGGTGCTCATGGGCTCCACCTTCCTCAACGCGGTTATTATTGGTCCCTTGCTGGGACTGATCATCACCTTTGGTGAGGAGTATGGCTGGCGCGGATACCTGCAAAGCGAGCTGGTTCACCTGGGCCGCATCCGCGGCGTGGGCCTGCTGGGAGTCATCTGGGGCATCTGGCACTGGCCGGTGATCTGGATGGGATATAACTATCCTGGCCAGCCGCTGCTGGGCTCCCTGCTGATGGTTGCCTTCACGGTGCTGATGGCCTACTTTCTGGCCTACGCCGTGTTCAAGTCCAGGGGTGTGTGGACGGCGGCCTACCTGCACGGACTCTTTAACCAGACCATGTCCTTTTTCATGATCGCAGTCTTCGCACCGGCCAGCATCATCTGGTCCTTCAGCATCGGCATCCCCGGGCTGCTCCTGGCTGTACCGGTCATCCTGCTGATCCTGCGGGATCCGATTTGGAAAGTGACGGATTAATTGTTGTTTTCCAGGAAAGGGCTGCTTCAAAAGATGCAGCCCTTTCCTCTTATTCCAGGGCTGATCTTTTCCATGTGCAGGCGCGATTGGATAAAGGCTAATTGAACCTTGCTATCCCTCAACAATGTGGCGAAAATCGGGGTATACCAGATCACGATATTCTGCATGCCGCCGGATATAGCTGGCGACAAACCTGCAGATCGGGACAACCGTGAGGTGCTTTGTGCGCGCATCGTCCAGCGCGGTCTTGACCAGCCTGCCGGCCACGCCCTGGCCTTCGAGCTCAGGCGGCACTCTTGTTTTGAGAAAATGGATTGTATCGCCACTTAGCCGATAGTTCGTAAACGCTACATAATCACCGACGCGTGCTTCCCAGCGGCTGGCGCTCTGGTTGTTTTCAATTTTCAGGGTGCTTAGATCTACTGTGGTCATTGTTACCTCTCCTATAAGATCAAGATAAAGGACGATACTGTCTCAGCTCGAGTTGGCAGCCCGCGTTTTCACGCTTCGATCAGACAAAGCGATCGGGTCTATTATACAAAATTACCTTCGCATTCCGCAAATTTTATCGAATGATCCGGAAAGTATCCAGGAATGTATGCCAGGGTTCCGGCCTGGAAATCTGTTGTCGGGGAGAAGTATAATCATTCGGGAACGGTTTTTCCTTGGCGGTCATTTATAAATAAAGGAAGAGAAAAGTATGTCTGAATTAAAGCAAATGAAATGTGTAGCGTGTCGTAAAGGTGAGCCCGCTTTGACAGATGCCGAAATTAAACAGCTTCATCCCCAAATTCCGGCATGGCAGATCAGGGAGGTGGATGGTATGAAGCGCCTGGCACGTGTTTTCAAGTTCAAGAACTTTGCCCAGGCGCTGGAATTTACAAACAAGGTGGGCGCCATCGCGGTAGAGGAGGATCACCATCCCCTCATCATCCCTCTGTGACTTGTATACTGGGAATCGAGTTAGATCATGGATAGAGCGTGGAAAAAGAAAAGAGCGTACACTGTTTCTGGGAGGAACGGAGTGGCTTCAACTGTGATGGGGAGCTCAGCTGCCCCTGATT
>JBLMZU010000230.1:0-4226 GCA_050258995.1 Bacteroidota bacterium | reverse complement strand
CCAAACAATTCATCCGGTTTCTGGCCGACAAAGTGGACCGCGCCCTGGTATCCACACTGGATAAGATTGCGCGCCACGCCGTACCCCAGTTTTTCCGGTGACGTGGATGCGCCGATGACGACGATGCCGCGAGGGGAGAAGAAGGGAAGCAGGGAGGGGTTTGTCATCAGTGATTGGTAGATCGGTGAAGATCGTCCGCGATCAGCTCGTTGACGGATTGATGCGTGGACAGCCATTCGGCGCGTCTGCGGAAGAGATCGGGCACCGCGGCGTTGGCGTCTGCGATCAGTTCTTGTAGATCGGCTGTCAAAAGCTTGCCGTCCTCGACCAGGAGCTTCCCATCCACCATGGTCATGTCCACATCGCCACCCTGTACGGCGTGGACCAGATTGTGATGCAGGTTGCCGTCCGTGCCGGTGAGCAGAGGCGTCATGCGCGGCGTGTTGGTACGGACCGCGATCAGGTCCGCCTTCTTCCCGACTTCGATCGAGCCGATCTCCTGGTCCAAGCCTAATGCCCGGGCGCCGGTGACCGTCGCCATGCGGCAAACGGTCCAGGCGTCGAGGGCTGATGCGTCCAGCTTGGAGAATTTGGCCAGCAGCGAGGCTGTCTTCATCTCCTCGAACATGTCCAGGTTGTTGTTCTCCTTTTCCCCGTCCGTGCCCAGGCCGACCGCGATGCCTTTGGCGAGCATATCCTCCACGCGTGCCGCGCCGCTGGCCAGCTTCATGTTGCTGACCGGATTGTGGGCCACGCCGACATGATGCTCTGCCAGCAATTCGATCTCCTGATCCGAGAGCCAGACGCAGTGGGCCAGCAATACCTTCGGCGCATCCAGCAATCCAGATGTCTCCAGCGCCTCGACCGGTCGCATATCGAAGCGACGCCGGGTTTCCTCGACGTCGAACTTGCTCTCATTGCTGTGGGTGTGGAAGCCGGTGTCATACTGCCTGCACATATCGATAATCCGTTTGTAGGCATCCGGCGTGGCATAAAATAGATGCTCGAGTCCCACCCAGACATTGACCCTTCCTTCAGCCTTGCCGTGCCATTGTTGGATGAGGGCTTCATTGCTATTCAGCGTTTCGAAATAATTATGGTCCGGGTGCTCGGCTACATACGGCACGAGGACGGCACGGATGCCGAGTTTCTCCGCGGCCCGGGCGCTGCCGTGCATATACCGCCACATATCGACAATGGTGGTCGTCCCGGAGAGCAGTGCCTCCGCATAACAAAGCCAGGAAGCGATCTCCGCCTCGCGCTCGTTCACCACCCGGTGCATCGGGTCGATGAACTTCTGCAGCCACTCCCAGACGGGCAGTCCCTCCGCCGTGCCGCGCAAAAGACCGGAATGGGCATGCGTGTTGACCAGCCCCGGCATCAGGAGCCGATCCCGAAGTCGCTTGACTTCCACCTCGGGGTGTGCATTGAGGATTGCAGAAGCCTGGCCGACCGCCTGGATGCGTCCATCGGCACCGATCAGCACTGCTCCGTCTGGAATCACTTCATTGTCCGGGTTCATCGTGATCAAATGATCGGCATGCAGGATAAGGGTCATTGGACGCTCCTTGGTTCTCTATAAGGAGGATTAAACCACGAATTGAGGGGATTGGAAATCAGCCGGAGGGAAAAGATGATTTTGTAGATCGAAAACAGGCCGCTGGAAGGGTCTGAGGGAATCGCGTTTTGCCTTTTGGTTTCGGGTTCCGACCCTCCATTTGCAAGAAAAGCCCGGAGGTGGCAACGTTAAAAGGAGGGGAGGCAGTTTGATCAATATCTGCTGTTGAGGAAGCAGCAATATAAATTTGGAAATAACCCTCCGCCATGGCGGATATTGATTAAATTGGATCAATACGAACCTTCGCCACAGCGGAGGCTCATTAAGCAGCGTAAGAACAAAATTCTGCCATCGCGGAGGCTGATTTAGCACAGTGAAACGCTCAGTCGTGACGACAAAAGTAAATGTAAGGATTACAAATCGGCCTCGATGAACTGCCATTCGTGCTCGGGAATCAATCACTTCGCATAACTTATCCGGCCTCGGTCTCCGCATCACCAAATTGCACCCATGGACATGGAACTACCTGCTGTTGCATAAAGATAACGATCCAAAATCATGACGCCTGCCCCAAGTCCAAACTCCCAAATCTCAAATCCAAAATCTTTGGTATATTTATTCCACTTTGCCGCCTGGAGTCTACCAATGAACTTCGTCTTCCTGTCTCCACATTTTCCGCCGAACTATTACCGCTTTGCCGTGGCGCTCAAGAACCAGGGCGTGACCGTCCTGGGGCTGGGGGATGAGAGCTATGAGTCCCTGCGGCCTGAACTAAGGTCTGCGCTGGCCGAATATTACCGCCTCAACAACATGAACAGCTACGACGAGCTGCTGCGGGCCGTCGGTCATTTCACCCACAGGCACGGCAAGATCGACCGGATCGATTCGCATAACGAATACTGGCTCGAGACCGAGGCCCAGTTGCGCACCGATTTCAACATCCCCGGCCTGCGCAAGGACCAGATCGATCGGGCCAAGCGCAAGTCGCTGATGCGGGAGATCTATCTCAAGGCGGGGATCAAAGTTGCACGTGGGGGACTGGTCAGGTCCATTGAGGATGCTCTTAAGCTCATTGATGAGATAGGTTATCCCCTGGTGGCCAAGCCCGATATTGGGGTTGGCGCGGCGGCTACGTACAAGATCCATAACGAGAGCGAATTGAAATCCTTTTTCGAGACCAGGCCGCCTGTCGACTATGTTTTCGAGGAGTTTATCAGCGGACAGATGGTCACGTTCGACGGCCTGACCGATCTCCATGGCAATGCGGTCTTTACCAACTCGATGGTCTACAGCAAGGGGATCATGGAGACCGTTCTGCAGGACGACGTGGTGTACTATTACATCCTTCGCCAGATCCCTGCCGACCTGGATTTCCTGGGACGCTGTGTGCTGCAGGCTTTCGACGTCCGCGAGCGTTTCTTCCACTTTGAGTTTTTCCGCCAGGAGGGCACCGGCGAGCTCGTTGCCCTGGAGGTGAACCTGCGTCCCCCGGGCGGGCTGACCACCGACATGTTCAACTACGCCTGCGACTTCGACATCTACAACGGCTGGGCCAGCGTGATCGCAGGCAGCGGGTTCCCGTATCCTGATTACTCGCATAAGTATTTTGTCTGTTATGCCAGCCGCAAGTCCAACCGCCCGTATGCCCACAGCGAGCAGGAGATCCTCTCGACCTTTGGGGACAACGTTCGCCACCATGAATCGATCAGCGGCATCTTCAGCGGCGCGCTGGGGAACTACGGCTACATTGTCCGTTCCACCGACCTGGACGAGGTCATCAAAATGGCTGAATACATTCAAGCGTAAACGAGGGAAACATGCTGACCGAATATCACCGCTGGTGCAGTCCCTGCCTGGGACATGACATGGAGCTCAAGGTCTACGGCTACTACGGCAAGCCCATGCTGGTCTTCCCGGCCCAGAACGGAAGTTTCCATGAGTTCGAAGACTTTGGCATGATCGCAAAACTGCACCCGTTCATCGAATCGGGTCAGATCAAGGTCTTCACCGTCAACAGCCTGGACGGGCAGACCTGGGCCAACTGGGATGCGCATCCCGCCGAGCGCGCCCGCCGCCACGGGGATTATGACCGCTACATCATGGAGGAGGTCGTGCCCTTTATCCGCAAGCATTGCGGGGATACAACCCAAAAATTCATGACCACCGGCGTCAGCATGGGCGCTTATCACGCTGCCAATTTCTTCTTTCGCCATCCGGATGTCTTCGACGTGATGATTTCGCTCAGCGGCCTGTACCAGCTGCACTACTTCATCGGCGATTACATGGACGACAATGTCTACTTCAACACCCCGCTGGCTTATCTACCGAACATGGACGATCCCTGGTACCTGGACCAGTACCGCCAAAGCAGGATCATCGCCGCGGCGGGGCAGGGCGCCTTCGAAGATGAGATGCTGGCCGATACGCTTGCGCTCAAAAAGATCCTCGACGACAAGGACATCCCCAATTGGATCGACGTCTGGGGCTACGACGTCAACCACGACTGGCCCTGGTGGCACAAGATGCTGCCGTATTTTCTGGAGAAATTGAACCTGCCGGCCTATAGTCCACCTTAAGGAGAGCATTCGCCGTTGGAGACACCGAGTCACGGAGTTTTTTTCTTTTCCTCTCGCTGTCTCTGTGTTTCGATGCAGACGCGGTATTACAC
>JBLMZU010000229.1:0-3206 GCA_050258995.1 Bacteroidota bacterium | reverse complement strand
GATGCCGGAAACTGTAGCGGCTGGGGAGCGCGAACTTCTCTTTGTTCTTGTCGAACCAGGCCTTGAGCTCGTCGGTGGACGGCTCATGGGCAGCGGCCACATCCTCGGCAAGGAACTGCATCTTCTGTGCCATTCGGCGCTTCACGATGGTGTCGTCTTTGTCCAGGCCCATCGCCAAAGCCTCGCGGTAGAGAACCTCCTCACGGACCTTGTCCTCTACCATTGCCTGGAATTCCTCTGGAGTTGGCTGGCGATGCCATTGCGAAACAAAGTACATATCCATCTGGCGCAGGTCATCCAGGGTCAAAGCAATCTGCTTGGACGGATCGACTCCGCCAAGACCACGCTGCATGTAGCCGTACACGGCGAACAGCGCCAGGCCGATCAGAAGGAAATGCACTAGCGGCTCGCGCAGCAACCGCTTCATGGCGGCAAGAAAAGACCAGCGCAGCCCCGATGATGACTCCATCGTGGACTGCGCCTCAACATCTGCGACAGGAGGAATACTCATTGCAGCAAGTTACTCCGATTCATCGGGTTCATTCCGTGGCTCCTCATTCCCCGCGAGATCCAGGAGGCACGGCCTCCTCTTCCTGTGCCGACTCGCCTTTTCCTGATGGGTGCAGGAACAGCGGCGGCCTCGAAAGCTCTTTTCTTCATGTCACCTCCTTTAGTCTACAAGCCAAAACTGACCTGAGAGAATGATGATTTCATATAGTTTTCCTTATGCTATTCATCCCAAGGATTCCTTGCTACCTGTGCACATCATGAGTAACGAACCAACCCAACTCCGTCTCCAGCTTCTGCTCCACCTCGCCCTTCAGTTTCTCTAACAACTTCCGTCGATGTTCTTCGCGGATTTCCTGGAACTTCTTTTGTTGCTCAGGATTGAGAAGAGGCGTGACTTTGGCATCGATTGAGTCGGCGATTTGCTTCAACCGCTCTAACTTCTCCAATGGCTTGAGCGAGGTATTCTTCTTCAGCGCCTCCAGTTGCGGCGCATCCTGCTTCAGGATGGGGACTATCTGCTGTTTCTGTTGTTCGGTCAGCCCCAGCTCAAGGGTAAACTGGTTGATCATCGCCTCAAGCAGATTGACTACCATTAGCGGCGTTGGAATAATCTCATAATTGGCATAGCCGAATTCGTTGCTGCGCGCGCCGTAGTACGTGTCTCCCAGCTTGTAAACCGTGACCGAGTAAGGGTCCTGCGAGACAAAGGTGATGAGCTTGCCGCCCTCGATCTTGTAGGGGATGGTCGTTCCCTGGTAGCCGTCACGCGCGACGTCGCCGTAACCGCTGGGCACGCTGGCGTACTTGCCAATATGGAACACTGTAATGTGACCCTCGGCAGTGAAGTTCTCGCTGAACGTATCTCCGGTTACGTTGTTACGTACCCAGAACGCCTTGCCCACGATGAGCGCCTTCAGTTGGGCATCACCTAGCTGGGTTGCGCCTTTCGCCTTGAGGTTGGCTACGGTCATGCCCGCAGGGGCATTCTTCCGTGCTTCGGCGCTTGGGGTGTACCAGATGGGCGAGGTCCAGGCACGCTCCTGCACTGTCGGAGGTACGACATCAGGTATCGGAACCCCAGCCTTCGCGGCCTGAATGGTGGTCCAACGCGGCGTGGGGATTTCCAGCACGCGCGCGTAGTAGAAAGCATGCAGGCTGGCATTGAACTCGGGATCGGTCCAGACGGTTTTGAGTTCCGTCGAACCGACCGTGTTGGTGTACGTGCCGTTATTAATGTCCACGGTGCTCTGGATAGCGAGCACCCTTCCTGTCGTCCTATTGGGTTTGCGGTCACCTGACCAGACCACGTCGAAGATCTTTTCGAAGCTCTGGCCATTCTGGGTCCAGCCCTTGATGATCTGGATGCGATCGAGATTACCCGAGGTCGGGTCTTTCACTGCCCATACAACGAATATCGGAGCCGTGCCCTTCCCCTGAGGCATCGCAGGCAGATCGCCGCCCATGGGGACGCCGCCGGCGTACGACTGGTGCACCCAGTCCTTGGCGTTCAGAATGTCCTTGTTGTACCCCCAGCCGCCGAAGAAGCGGACTTTGATGTGGGGCCCGCTGACACCAAACGTTTCCTTGCGGTACATAGCATCCCAGATGAAAGCGCGGGTGTTTTCCTCGGCCCATACCCCGGTCAGTCCACCGGGGTTGACCAACCGCGAGTCGATGGTCTTTCCTACCATAACCCCGGCCAGACGCCTCTCGATCGTGCCGTCTATGTCGGCGTGTGCGCCGAAATAATTTTCCTGGCGGTAAGGACTTCCGGTATTGTGCGAATCTGAGCCCCCGGCCATGCCGAATTTGTAGGGGTTGTAGCCTCGGGTATCCTGCATCGCAATGCCGTCTTTCAGGGCCTGGCGGGCAAAGCTGCCTGTGATGTGATCGATGCGGCCGATGTCGGGTGGAAGACCGAGGAGACCGCTAAAAATCTCAAAGTTGGCGAACTCATCATTGGGCGACAACAGCGGATGCGTCTCCGATTGGCCCTTGACCTGCTTGATCTCGATCAGCCGCTCGTTACGCATACGCGATTCCGCCCAGGCCGCATCAATGGGACGGCCGAAGCTGTCAACATCGATTGGATACATCCAGCCGTCGCTCACGTTGGCGTTGTGCGAAATGGCCAGCAGTTCATTGCCAGATTTGCGCTGCGCGTCCATCCATTTCCACAGGTCCTCGGGATGCTTGGAATCGAGTGCGGTGTAAGGCATCTCCGGCACCTTGGCACAGTCGCGGAAGAAGACGTTGCGGTGCAGGTTGCGCTGGTCCGGCATCATAGTATCTTCATAAGAACAGAAGGCGGTGAATTTGCCCGGGTGGTTATTTTCGTTGGCAATCCTTACGGTTTCCTTCCAGATCGTACCGGCCACTTGTGGACTCATGAACGCCTTGACGGGCGGGCTTGCGGCGAGCTTCAGGAGATACAGTAAGAACTTCTGCTTTTCCGCTTGGCTATTGGGGTCCTTCATAATTAAGGGCTGCGCCTCCGGCAATTTGCTGATCGGCGAACCCGGAGTGTTTGCCTGCTTCGTGACCCCGACGTACTCCGCGTGGTCAGTCACACCCATGAAGTCCATCGGCGTCTCGATGTGGATGTCGTAGCCCATCGGGTGCTTGATGGTTTGCCCTTGAGCATACTTGTACGCATCGTCCGGTCCGGTGATGCGGTCGCCGAATACCCAGGCATC
>JBLMZU010000228.1:0-3920 GCA_050258995.1 Bacteroidota bacterium | reverse complement strand
GAGACGATGGCCAGAGAGTCGATACCGATCGTCACTTTTTTGCCTCCTTTACTGGCATTGCCTGTTCAAGCAGGGAGAGAAAGACCGGGATCAAAGAGCCAAAACGCCCCCGCCCGAGGGGGAGCTCCGGCTCGTTGGATAAATGCATGGCTGTAATCCCATGCGAGATGGCGATCACCGTGTTCACGATCTGGTCGCTGGAAAGAGCGGTGTCCAGCTGTTTTTTTTGCTGTCGGGCCCGGCGCTGAAATCGGTCAAGGAGGCCAAAGCTCAGTGCAAGGCTTTCCTGAGACGGGACAAAACCCGGGACCGGCCGCTCGAAGCATAGCTGGTAAAGCTCGGGATTCTTCATCGCAAAGGACATGTAGCTTTCGATATGGATGCGGAGCTCATCATGCCAGTCCTTCGCTTCCTTCAGCAGTTCCGTGAGGTGTTCGTCGTACAGGGTAAAGCCAAGCCGGAAGAGCGCGTCATAGATCTCCATCTTCCCCGAAAAATAGTTATACAGGGAGGGAGCGCGCATATCCATGCGGCGCGCAATCTCGTGCATGGACAGGGCGGCAACGCCGTCCTCCCGCATGATGGCGCGGGCGGTACTCAGGATGGTCTGGATTGTGGCTTCATGACTGCGCTGCCGGCGAATGGATGCGGAGGGGGTTTTCATATTTTTCTAATATTGTTAGTTTTTCCTAATTATATTAGTAGATATAGCTCCCTGTCAATAGAAAAGAATCATGGACAAAAGAGAGACATAACGTACCCCGAATTTAATCTTGACACCGATAAGCATTGAAAGAGCCGACCCAATGTCCGGGTCGGCCCTTCTTTTTCAGCGTTACAGGTTCATCGCCAAAGATCGCTCACCACCGAGACACCACACTCCCTGGCACCGTCCGCGCATCCCAGCATCTTTCAGCCGGGGCAGGGTTGGTGCAGTGCAAGTGATGCACAGAGCGTTTTATTGTTTTTCTCAGTGTCTCCGTATCTCTGTGGTTTATTCCTTAAGTTTGGGGTTAATCATGTGTCTCCTTCTTATTCCGCGATCGGCAGATGCAGATCGAGCGTAAAGGGGATCTCGTTCACGGTTTCGTCCAGCGGACCGATGTGCTCCTCCAGCCACTGGTGCCGGCCGTGATGGTATTTGCTGCTCTCCATCCATTTGACCAGCTTCTGCCAGCCGCCGGGGATGTCGTCCCACGGGCTTTTGACTTCGATGCGTGTCACCGCGTACAGGCCGCCGGGGAAGTTAACGATGCGGGCCACCTCATCTCCCTGGATCGACTCGTCCACGGTCAGCCACACATCGTAGCCATAGTTCGGCGAGCCGGGCGAGGGGTCCGGGTTGTTGTAGCCGAAGAGGCGCTGCGGCCCCTCGGGCAGGGAATGCGCCTGGGCCCAGGCGCGCATTTTCCCGAACGCCTGCCCCTCCGGTCCCTCCCCAAAGCCATTGACACATGCCACCCGCATGGCAGGCAGCTTGACGATCCGAACATCCAGGTCACTCATGTTTCCACTCCGTTTTCACTATGTTTTATCTTTGAAGACTGTCACATCTTAGCAGACAGTACCTGACATCTACTGTCAGGAATTCATCCTGGCGGTAGAATGGACATATGCGTGCAGACCGTTTACTTTCTTTGCTGATGCTGCTTCAAACCCGCGGACAGATGTCTGCCAAGGAACTGGCGGATGCGCTGGAAGTCTCCGAGCGGACGATCTACCGGGATATTACTGCGCTTTCGACATCGGGCGTGCCTGTCTACGCTTCGCGCGGACCCGGAGGCGGGGTGCGGCTGGTCGAGCAATATCGCACCACGCTGACAGGACTCACGCCTGACGAAACGCGGGCCCTCTTTACAATGAGCATTCCCGCACCGCTGGAGCAGCTGGGGATGGGGGAAAAGTTCAAGGGGGCGCTGTTGAAGCTGTCCGCTTCGCTGCCGGAGCCGCGCCGGGAGGATGAGTCACGAACCCGCCAGCGCATTCTGCTCGATTCCTCCTGGTGGTTCCAGTCGGAGCAGGAGGTACCGTGTCTTCAAATCATCCAACAGGCATTGTTTCAGGACCGGCGCCTGCACATCAAGGTCCGCTGGGAGTTTTTCAACACCGAGTTCGAGCAGGAAGCCGAGCCATACGGGCTGGTGGCCAAGGCCAACATCTGGTATCTGGTGTACGGGCGCGGCGGGAGCCCGCATGTCACCCGCGTCTCGCAGATCGTGGAGGCCGAGATGCTGGCGGATGGATTTGCCCGTCCGTCGAATTTTCAGTTGGAGGCATTCTGGAAGAAATGGTGTCGGGAGTACGAGTCCCAGCCGCCATTCTGTGCGCAGGTCCGGGTTGCACCCGAGGTCCTGCCCATCCTGGCCGGGTATGTCGGCGACCGGGCGCGCAGCCAGCTTGCTGCACAACACATGCCCGATGCGGACGGGTGGGTCACGCTCGAGCTGCCGTTCGACTCCTTTATCGCCGCGCGCTCCCATCTGCTCGGCCTGGGCCGCGCCGTAGAAGTGCTCGAGCCGGAAACCCTGCGCAGGAGCCTGGTTGATTTTGCCGAACAGATCGTGAAGTTTTATCAAAAGTGAGCGGGCGTTATGATGTCCTGGCCAGTTCCTTGATCATATCTCCCAGGCGCTCGAGGGCACGCTCGGTGGCGTAATTGAATGCAGCCGCGTTCAGGCGGATGAAATTCGGGAACTGGTACGTCGCCGAGAAGACATGACCAGGGGCCAATGTAATCCCGCCCTGCAGGGCCATCTTGTACAGCTCGAGCGAATTCACATTCTCCGGCAGCTGGACCCACAAAATGAACCCGCCGGATGGACGTGTCAGGCGCGTCCCTTCCGGAAAATAGCGCATCACCGCGCTCGACATCAGCTCGACGTTGTGGGCATACTCGCGCCGGATGCGGCGCAGGTGCTGGTCATAACTGCCACCTTCCAGGAACTCGGCGATCACCATTTGCGGGAGGGTTGGAGAGGAAGCGTCCTGTGTAAATTTGAGCCACTCCACCTCCGTGTAGTAGCGACCGGCTGCGACCCAGCCGAGGCGCAGGCCCGGGCTGATATCCTTGGAAAAGGAGGACAGCAGGATGACCAGTCCCCGGGTGTCGAAGGCCTTGCAGACCAGGGGGCGTTTCTCCCCGAAATACAGCTCGCCGCAAACATCATTTTCGATCAACGGAATATCGTGCCTGGCCAGAAGATCCACAAGCTCCTTTTTTCTTTCGTCGGGGATCTTGCTGCCCAGCGGATTGTTGAAATTCGAGATCACGAACACCGCCCGGATGGGATTGTGCTCGATGGCGAACTCCAATGCTTCCAGGCTGATGCCATCCCGCGGGTGGGTCGGGATTTCCAGGGCCCGCAGGCCGTGCGCCTCCAGGGTTTGGAGGGTGCCGAAGTAGGAGGGTGACTCGATCGCCACGATATCGCCCGGCCGGCAGACCGCATGCAGGCTGAAGTCGATGCCCTGCGTGCCGCCCGAAGTGATCAAAATATCTGCCGGGGAGAGGCTGCATCCGGCGCTCACCATCCGCCGGGCGATCTGGACGCGCAGTGCATCCAGCCCGGGCGGGAACAAATACTGGTGTGCATCCACGCCGTGCTGGCGAACCAGCTTGGCGATAATGGTATTGATGGCCTGGATCAGCCGTTGATCCAGATGCGGCAGCGCCGCGCCAAGCTGCACCAGGTCCGGGTTGCCTGAATCGCGCATCAGCATCATGACCAGCTCGTGCAGACTGACATGGCTGGGATCCCGCTGGGGCGAGGAGGTCTCCGGCTCCGGCAGCCGCTCCTCGTCACCGGCCCGCACATAGTAGCCGGACTGCGGGCGGGCCTCGATCAATCCCTGCCGTTCCAGTAGCGAATAGGACTGGAGGACAGTACTGATGCTCAGGTTTTGCTGCCGGCTCATCTGCC
>JBLMZU010000227.1:0-5522 GCA_050258995.1 Bacteroidota bacterium | reverse complement strand
GTACTGGGCGTATTCTAACCCAGAGACTGCCTTTCCATCTCGACCGGTCTCAGCCGTGACAGTAACCCGCACTCGCCGCCAAAGGGACTATCTGGTTTGCGCACCAGGGCGACAGCGTTCCAGCTGCGCGCCACCGGCTAGAAGTATTTTCATGATGTGTAGTATGACCTTTACGGTGCGTTTCTTAGCAAAAATTTGCCGCCCGTCATTTGACTTTGATACTCCCTGATCGCATTTTGGACTTCGTTTAAGGGACACTGCATCCGGATTTCGCTCTTGAGATCGGTCATGATCAGTTTCTGCGCCCGTCGCCAGAGCGCCAGGCTTTGCAAAAAACTTTTTTTACTCATCCACGTTGTCAGCCAGAATCCTTCGATCGATTTCCCCTCGAATATGAATTGTCCTGCATCCACCTGGGCAGGTTCATAGGAGAGACCGCCGTAAACAATCACTTTGCCATGAGCGGGCATTGCCTTTAATAGCTGGAGGGTCAATGGCCCGGAAACCGCATCAAATGCCAGGCGTGATTGATATCGCCGGCACGCATCCTGCAAATGTTCCGGGAAACTGGCGTCACTGCTATTTAAGACGATCTCTGCACCTTGTCCCTTTAGGAGCTCCATTTGCGCTTCACGGCGGACAATATTGATGATATGAATCCCCTCGCTTTTGCACAGGCGGTTGACCATTTGGCCAAGCGCGCTCGCCCCTGCTGTTTGTACGATCGCTTTGTGTCGTCCTTCTTTCGCCAAAGTCAGGAAAGCCATGGCAGTCAATGGATTGACGACCGACATGGCACCCTGTTCCAGGCTTACGGAAGCATCCAGGGGGAATGCGAGACTTGCAGGTGTTACCATGTATTCCGCCCAGACCCCATCTCCCTGCTCCTGACTGACACAGGCAACCCGTTTTCCATATAGATATCTCCCCATCATTCCGCCACCTGCTGCGACGACAATCCCCGAGCCTTCAAATCCCGGCACGGTTGGGGTCGGCTTTTTGAAACCGTAAAGTCCTTCCAAAAAGGCCAGGTCGGATGGGTTGATCGGTGTTGCTACGACTTTGACCAGCACCTCGTTGGCACCTGGTTGAGGGACAGGACGCCGCTCGATCCGTAGCGCATCGACGCCGGTGTAGGAATCCAGGACAACTGCAGTCATTTGATCGGGGAGGCTTTCTTTCACCATGGTTTCTCCTATTCAGTTTAGCAAAGTCGAGGCTTGCGCCTGGAACTGCTCGATCGCGTCAAACACGCCAAGACCGATGCCATTCGAGAGCTGCTCCAGCTCGAGCATATTATGCGCAAGGAAGATCAGCACCGAGCTATTGTTGGGGTCGGCCCGCCACCAGCCTCCGAAGGCACCCGGCCAGCCGACAGCACCCGCACCTCCGCCGCAGGGTTGCGGCCCTGCCTTCAGGGGATCGAGCACCATCGCAATGCCCAGCCCGAATCCATGACCGTCATTGAGAATCCACCTGGCCCTCGCCCGCTGCTCCTCGCTCAGACAGTTGGTGACCATGCGTCTGAACGTCTCAGGCTGCAGCAGCCGGCAACCATCCACAACGCCTCCATTTAGGAGCATCCGGGCGAAGGCAAGATAATCGTCCACGGTCGACCACAGCCCCTGCCCACCCGAGACATATGCCATCCCGTCAGGCCGCTCCGGCAGGAATGAGTCACCCGGACCCGTAAGACGTACACACAGGCGGCCGGCTTCGTCAAAGCCATACGCCCCGGCCCGCCGATGTTGATTCTCCGCGGGAACGGCAAAGCCGGTGTCGTTCATGCCAAGTGGGTCGAAGATCCGGCATTTGAGCACCTCGCCCAGGGGTGCATCTTCCATGCGGGCGAGGAGCAGGCCCAGGAGATCGGTGGAGTGACCATAGTGAAATGCCGCTCCCGGCTGGTCGATCAGGGGGAGCGCGGCGAGCCTGGCAATCCAGTCATCCGGGGGCACTTCGCTGTCGATATCGCGGCCCAATGCATCCCTATACGCCTGTGCGATGGGACCGGAATGCCAGTCCCCATACGTCAGGCCGGAACGGTGTGTCAACAGATCTTCAAAGGTAATGGGCCGCTCTGCCGGATTCGTCTGATCGAGCGGGCCGGCAGGCGAGCGCAGGACACGCATCTGCGAAAACTCCGGCGCCCAGCGCGTAATCGGATCGTCCAACGCGAAGCAGCCTTCATCCAATAACATCAATGCCGCCGTGGAGGTAACCGGCTTGGTCATGGAGGCGATGCGGAACAATGTATCCCTCTCCATGGGCAGCCTGGATGCAATATTCCTCCAGCCCACCGCCGCAGCCTCGATCACCCTGCCATCCTGCCAGACGAGGGTCGCCGCACCGGCCAGGCTGCCCTCCTCGACCATTTTACGGATGGCAGTTGTGGTTGGCTCTTCTCCCATAAACGCTCTCCTCGCTTTTGTATTGCATATTCCTTCGCCCAGCAGATGCGCTGCGGTCAGCGACATCCCTGCCAGCGGCGACTGACGGCCTCTAGCAGTCGAACACCGACCAGCAGATATCGTTCCTGAGCCGCTGGTCGTCCAGCACAAGCTCGCGGATCGCCTCCGGCAGCTGTTCACGCTGCCACTGGCACTCGAGCCGGCCGGCGCTTTCCCCCTCACCGTTGGGTGCAGCCGCACGGACTCCCTTGATCGCGTAGGCTGCCGCACCGAGCTCGTGTGCGGCAACATGCGCCACCGCCGCAGCCTGCCCGGCAGCAAATGCGGCGTGCCGGGCGGCGCCGCGCAGCTCTCTTGCTGCAGCCTGGGCATGCCCGGCCGCCGCCCGGGACTGGGACATTTTGACCTCGCCGCGCGCCCATGCCCGGGCCTGCTCAATCGCCTGGCGGGGCCGCAGGTCCGAGGGCCGCACCGCTTCGAAGAGCGGCAGAACATGCTCCGCGCAAGCGGCCGCCCACAAGGCGAGAAGCTGATGGTCCAGATCCGTGAGCGTCCCGCCGCGGCGGATCGTAATGAAGCGCGGATCGCGGTCCTTGGGGAGAATCATGGCTGCACCTGTCCTTCCTGCATCTGTCCGATGCACGGCGGCCCGCCCTGGCTCACGCTGTGCCGGGCAGATTGCTTAATTGCGACTTTCATTTCCAAGATTCCAGGGTGAATCACAAGATGCTGTGGTGGACAACATGCGGCTCGAAAACATGCTGATGACCGCTCCTGCCGTCTGGCACCATCCATCTGGCAACTGCATCTGTATGAAGGAGAGCTAAATAAACCTCTTCACGAATAGCAGTGGCATTCACAGCTGATACCTCGAAATACGGATAAAAGCCAGATGCAGGATAACATCACATGTCTCAGGCGGGGAATTCCGGGCTGGCTTCCTAATAGCGGTAAACGATGGTACGTTCCATCCTGCGGAGCGTGGGGTTGAGCTCCTGGATACGGTAAAGGGCCCGCCACCAAAGCGGGAATCGGGAAAACGCGACCAGTTCGCTTGGCTTGAATTCCTTGACCAGTTCAAGCTTCGGCTCGAGCTGCTTGATGTCCTGGGGATCATCCAGACCCCACTTGTAGGTGGCTCCCGTGCCCCCGACGTTGGCGCCCGCTCTTTTCACAATAAACGGATTGCAAATATCAAAGATCAGCTGACCGCCGGGGAAGTGAGCGACCACCGCATTGAGCAGCGTCTTCACTTCTGCTTCGCTCATGTAGTGCAGCACCCCCTCAGCCACAAGCAGCCCGGGCTGATCCCGTGGGACCTCGTCCAGCCAGCCCAAATCCGAGAGCGGTGCACCGATCAGGTGATAGGCGTTCCGGTTCCCCCGCTGCGGCGAGGCCAGGCGGGGTTCGGGAAACAGCTGACGGCGCAGGTCGATCACATCCGGGTAATCCACGTCGAACCACTGGACACCGGCAGGCGGATCGACCCGGAAGACGCGGCTGTCCATGCCGCACCCCACGTGGAGCACGGTCGCCTGCGGATGATCGGCCAGGTAGCGGGTCGTGAGCAGATCAAAGGTCGCGGCCCGCGTGGCGATGATGGCCGGCCCGATATCCTTCCACATGCGCCACGAGGCCACTCCTGTTAATTGTTTGCCCAGGTCATAATCGATATGCCGCATGGCTTCTTCGGCCCACGGATCATGCAGGATGGGATCCTTCCACTGGCTCTGGATCGCTCGACCGCTCAAGGTCATGAGCATCGTTTCTTTTTCTTTTGTGAACCGGATCTTATCTGTTGACACGGATCGCTCCTTGGCGTATCGTTTTCTTCGTATGCTTTGCCTGTGGGGTCCGCTCCCTCTGTACATGCCGCATCTCCCCTGGCAGGAAGCATGCGGCTCAACGGCCTGCCCCGGCGGGGGACTTATGCAGATGTCATCCTTATACGGCTACAGTTTCCCGTTGCTGCCCTTTATGAATTATACAACCTCCATCTGAATACTTCTGCAGGTCAGGCTTCAAAGCCCGGGTTTGGATCATGATCCACAGGATTCCTGCTATAACCCTGTGGAACGAATGCGGGTACAATCGCGGCAGGACTTTGCTCGGTATGCAGCCTCGCCCCCCGTTCAACCGTACGCTTTTGACCCTGATTGCAGTGGGCGTCATTTCGATTCTTGCGATTGGGGGGTGGATCTTGCTGGCAAACGATCCCGGTAAATCGCCCCTCCCCGCCACGGCGAGTCCATCCAGCGATGGCCCCCTCGAGGCGGAGACGCTGACTCTTTCTCCCCCGGCGTCCCCCGTCGTCAAGGACGAGACTCTTCCCACCGCCACGGAAACCGGTCCCGCTGCCGGCACCGAACCACCTGCTTCCACGAGCACCGTGACCATGGAAAGTCCGCCGACTCCCTCTGCCACGCCCACACCCGAAGGGATCCAGCCGCTCCAGGCCGGGAAATATTACGACGATACGGACCCCAATATTGCTTATGACCCGCACTGGACTGCCTTGAAGAATCGTGGAACTGCGAATTCGTACAAAGGCACCATCCATGCCTCCCTGGGCATTGGCAGTGAAGCATCCTTCCGCTTTACAGGGAAACGATTCCGTTTGGGGTATCAGCGCGGGAATAATTTCGGGATCGTGACGGTGATGATCGACGATCAGCCCTACAGCTTCAACGAGCAGGCCTTCGACCTCGTCTGGCGCTCCCCCCAGCTGCCGGCCGGCGATCATTTTGTACGCATCATCCATGAAAGTGGACAGACCATCAACCTGGATTATATATTGATCGTGGATTAAAGTTACAACCTACCTCCTTGTGAAGTGGGACCAGGCATACAGTTTAAAGAAGCCTGGCGGATACATCTCATTCTTACATTACAGTCTCTTTTAATATTTGGATGGATTTTGATGCTATAGTGTAAAGGTAAACCTGCTCGATCAATCGTAATCATGAATGGAGGCTGCCATGTGCAAGAGGTCTGTCGCAACAAAGGTAATTTCGTTTGCCGTCCTGGTCGCCATCCTGCTTGTGTCCTTTCCAACGGCTGCCGCTGCGAAAACAGGCAACCAGGGATTGGAGAAGAAATGGGCAAGGCTGG
>JBLMZU010000226.1:0-10834 GCA_050258995.1 Bacteroidota bacterium | reverse complement strand
TAACTTAATCTCCATGATCGGCAGACGACGCGGCTGGCCATCCATTTCGTACTGCCTTTCGCCAATTTTATACATTCCCATTTTCTTGTAGAAGCCGGCTGCGTTCGGGTCTGCCTCAAGTTTTAAGAGGTTATATCCGCGCTGGCGGGCCAGCCCGGCAGCGTGCAGGAACAAGGCTTTTCCTATCCCCTGGCCAATAAACTCAGGACGGACCCACATGTTTTCCAGCCAGGCAATCTTATCTTGTTCGATCAGGGTATAGAAACCGGTCAATTGCCCATCCAGCTCTGCAGCCCAGCTTTCATTGCTCTCAAAATATGCGGCGGTAAAGGTAAGCTGTGGAGTCCAGGTCTCCATCCAGTGCCTGGGATAGGCCCAGGTGCTCTTTGCACGAAGAGCAATTTGTGTGCATTGATCTGCTTCCTTTGGGTTGACAGGGCGGATGGAAATCATCTCCTGCCAGTTTTTGAAAGGATACTTCCAGGCAGTTCCTTCACCCACCCCGTCATGGAGGCAATAAGCAGGTATGCCAGGCTGGCAAACAGGAGCCAGTTAAAAATTTCATCCAGGATGAACCAAAACTTCCTTGAATCCTCCACGGAACGGAGGAGCGCCACCAGAGAGACCGCGCTGATCCGAAAATGCCAGCTGGACAGGAGCACCAGGATCAGGCCCAGCCAGGAGATCAGGCGGGTGCCTCTCTTCGAGCATCGGATCCATTCCACGAGCTGAGGCACGACCAGCACAAGAAAAGCCAGGCGGTAATCCCAGTTGTTTCCCAGCAGAAACGTGCCCACATAGATGGATGCTCCCATGCGAAAGGCTGCGAGATTGCGCTCGGTGAGGGCTTCAGGATGCTCACCGGTCCTCATCATTGCCAGGATCGCCACCGCCAGAAGCAGGAGCAGGGCGACTGCCATCGGTCCATATTTGAGAAGCAGGCCAAGCTGTGATGGGTTAAGCCAGTGGGAGAGACTTCGCGAAATGGCTGGCCCATAGCGGGTGACAAAAACATCGGTCCCATACGATGCTCCATCGCCGCGCATGGTCAGGTTCCAGGAGGCCCTGACACTGCTCAGCGTGGCAAGCATATAGGTCACAAGTACAATAAAACAGGCTGCAAAGAGCAAAAGGAATCTTTTTTTCGATTCTTTTAGCAATACCGTTACACCAAAGAATGGAAACAACTTGACGATGGTGCCAAACATGATCAGCAGGGTCGCAAGATAAGCGGAACGGCTCTCCGCCATCACGATCATCACACAGATCACAAAGACAATCAGGTCCACATTCCCCCGCTCGTACAACAGGATCGAGGCAGGGGAAAATAGAACAAGCAGCATCGCGATGGCGCCCGGGATCGGGAGGTTTTCAGGAAAGACAAACACACTGATAAAAAACAGGAGAAGCATGCCGACGCTGATCCAGACCGTATCGGCCTGCGTGACCCCGGTGTAGAAAAACAGGCGCCAGAAGGCCGGGTAATTGAAGATCCTGCCGTTCGGGTCGTAGGGATTCTCCACCGAGGGCTCAAACCCATTCCTGAAAGAGTCTGCACTTCCCGGAATTAAGCGAAAATCCATGAAGGGCATTTTCTGGGGGTCAATTTTCCACAAACGCCAGGTCGCGTTATAGCCATAGGTTTTAAACAAAACAATCATCAGCAGCCACATCAGGATGGAGGCGCCGATGAGAAGCAGTCTGCCGTAATTTGCTCTATCCAGCTTTAAACCCATGCTGTATCGACTTAATCCCAAGAAAATGCAAATCGATGGCTGCCCCACCCCATGCGAAAGACAAGGCCGTACGGGCTATCCCTGCCATCAACATAACCAAATCCTGCTGCAAGTGCTTGAATTTTCACAAAGCGAAAATGCATCCGCGTCAAGTCCTGAAATCCGGGGCCGATAATTTATCCGACCACCCGAATCTCGCGCGGCATATTCGACAAAACATCGGCGCCAGTTTCGGTAATGACGACGTTATCCTCAATGCGGACGCCATTGCGATTCGGCAGGTAGATCCCTGGTTCAACGGTAAATGCCATGCCCGGCTCGAGAAGCTGCATATTATCGCCGCGCATGTAGGGATCCTCGTGTCCTTCCAGACCAATGCCGTGGCCCGTGCGATGAGTAAAATACTCACCGTACCCCGCCTTCTCGATCACATCCCGGGCAGCCTTATCTACATTGGAACACGGAACGCCGGGTCTTGCTGCGGCGCGGCCAGCCTCGTTGGCTTCCTGTACGATCCTGTGGATCTTCCTGTATTCCTCGTCAACATCCCCCACTGCAAATGTACGGGTGAGATCCGAGACATATCCTTCATAGGCCGCGCCCCAATCCACGACCAGCAGGTCGCCGGCTTTCAGCTTGCGGTCGCTTGGAGAGGCATGTGGGTTGGCCGCGTTTGGTCCGCTGGAGACAATCGGGGCGAAGGGTATCTCAGGATCAGAGCCATGCCTGAGCAGCTGGGACACCAGCTCACCCGCCAGTGCCTTTTCTGTCATCTCAATTTTCAAGGAAGGGATCGTTGCTTCGAGCGCGTCCTGGGCAATCTTGACGGCCCGGCGCATGGCTTCCACCTCTGCCTTGTCCTTTATTAGACGGAGATCAGACAGCACACCACCCGCATCGGGAAAATCCGCTTCGGGCGCGCCATCCTTCACGTAGCGAAACTCCAATAAACGGAGCTGGCGCGGCTCCACGCCGATCCTCTTCCCGTTCAGGCTGAGACTCTGGGCTGCCTTGCGAAACACATTTCCCCACTCAGACGGGTTCTCCGGATAAGCGAAGACCTTGAGCTCATACGGCAGCGATGCAACTTTCTGCAGCTCTAGCTCGGGCAGGACAATAGCAGGGGTCTGATCTCTTGCAAACAGCAGGACAACCGGGCGTTCCATCAAGTGGAATTTCAAGCCGGTCAGATGAGTCAGCGTAGGACCGGGGTTCAGGATCACGGCATCCAGGCCGGAGGTCCGGAGGGAGGCGTTAAGTTTGTCCATGCGGGATTCAGTCATATGAGTCTCCTATTTTTCCTTGTTGTGCCATCTTTGAGAGGGCAGCTTGAACAACATCAATCGAGAGTATGGGCTCGCTTTGCAAACGCGTACAGAATCCAATCGACGATTACAGGGAATAGTGTATCAAATGTGGTGATCAAACGGAACCACCAAGGGATCACCAGGCTGCGGCGCGGATGTTTCGCCAGGTCCACGACACGGCGGGCCACGTATTCGGAAGTCATGCGCAGGTTTACGAGACTGTTGATCTTCTCGCGCGTGTGATGCCTGCTCAGGTGCGACCCAAACTCGGTTTCCGCCGGACCCGGGTAGATGCCCGAAACTTGAATACCAAACGGAGCAACTTCGCGGCGTAAAGCGTCGGTAAAGGCACGCACCCCATATTTGCTGGCAGAGTATGTCGTGAGGAGAGGCGAAGCGATCAACCCGGCAACCGATGACATATTTATAATATGGCCGGAGCGGCGTTCGAGCATGCCCGGCAGGACGGCCCGCGTGACCAGCATCGTCCCGGTTAGGTTGACGCTCACAAGTGTCTCGATATGGCGCTCAGATTCAAGATCCTCGAACCAGTTCATCGCTCCAAAACCGGCATTGTTGAAAAGAATATCGATCTGCCCATAAATATCGAGAGCGGTCTGCACCATCAGCCCGATCTCGACTCTATCGTTGACATCCACAGGGATGGCAATCGCCTCACCTCCCTGCATCTTGATCTTTTCGGCCAGCGCCTGCAATCTTTCGAGCCGGCGCGCCGCCAGTACCACCTTGCAGCCTTCTTTTCCAAAGAGACGGGCAGCATCCTCCCCAAAGCCCGAGGAAGCGCCCGTGATCAATACCACTTTTCCTTGAAGTGAATTTGCCATGAATTCCGCCGGGGGAATCGTATCATGAAACGTGGATTTTGTTTGCACCCGGCCCATTCATGGCGTAGGAGTTCCCCAAGCATCCAGCGTCGATCGCGCAGGGGGCACTACGGCTTTTTATGATTTCTGTGTTACGCAGTATTTCCGCCCAGGATTTGAAGCGCTTCGGGGCGCAATTTCACTTCAGGTCGTTTTCATGGTACGAAGCAAAAGCCTTTGCCTGCGCCCGGTCGGCCATCCCCGGGAAGTGGGAATTGATAAAAACCGACAGGCCCATGATCCTTGGCAGGAAGAGGCTTCGCCGGGGCCGTTTGGCAAGTTCGACAACTCCGCGGGCTACCTCCTCCGGTGTCACTCTTAACCATTCAGGCGTCCTGAAGTGTTTTTTGGCCTTGTTCTCCCCAATATGCTGCTGGAATTCCGTTGGCGAGCTGCCAGGGTAGACAGCCGAAACATGGACACCCAGCGGCGCTGCTTCACGGCGCAGCGACTCGGTAAACCCGCGTGTACCGAACTTCGCTGCGGAATAGATCGAATACAACGGCGGCGCAGCCCACCCGGCGATCGAGGACATGTTGATGATATGACCACCGCGTTGACGGTACATATGAGGCAGCACCGCCCGCGCGGTCCAGATCACACCCAGCAGGTCAGCCATGATCTGCCTTTCAATGTCCTGGACGGGATCGAGGGTTTCAAGCCAGTCAAGACGGCCAAAGCCTGCATTGTTAAACAGGATATCAATGCGTCCGTAGGCAGTGAGCGTGGCGTTAACCAGCGCATCGATCTGATCGGGTTGTGTGACGTCGGTACCGAAAGGCAGGGCTTCGCCCCCCAGTGCGCGGATCTCGCGGGCAATCCTCTCCAGTCTTTCCGTTCTGCGTGCGGCAAGCACGACCTTACAACCTTCCCGGGAAAATAACCTGGCCGCATGCTCGCCAAAACCTGACGACGCGCCTGTGATGACCACAACCCTGTTTTTAAGGGATGTCATGGCATTCCTCCATCTTTGGCCTTGAAATAGAAAATGCGTGGCAGCCTTGTGCCACGCATTTCAAGCTTTATCGAAAATCTATTCGCCTTCGTCCTGGCTGTCATCTTTGAGCTGTCGCCTGGGACGCGGTGGCTCGATGATGGCTTTGGGAGCCAGCGCGATCTGCAGGACTTCATCCATGTGCTTGACCGGGATGATCTTCAATTCAGAGCGGGCCGTCTTCGGCAGATCGACCAGGTCCTTTAGATTCTTTTCCGGCAGGATCACGGTCTTCAATCCGGCGCGGTGGGCAGCTAAAACCTTTTCGCGCACCCCACCGATCGGCAGGATGCGTCCACGCAGGGTGATCTCGCCGGTCATCCCCACATGCCTATATACAGGACGTCCCGTCAGTGCAGAGACGATCGCAGTGGCCATGGTAATGCCGGCCGAGGGACCATCCTTGGGGATGCCGCCCTCCGGCATATGGACATGAATGTCCATCCGCTCGAAGACTTCAAAATCGATGTTAAGCTGCGGGGCGCGCGACTTGATATAGGTCAGCGCGGCCTGGCCGGATTCCTGCATCACTTCGCCCATCTGACCGGTCATCTGCAGGCCGCCCTTGCCTTCCAGCACTGCGACCTCCACGGGCATGATCTCGCCGCCGCTCTCGGTCCATGCCAGGCTGGTCACCACACCCACCTCATCGTACAGTTCGGCCTCCGGCTGGAAGACCTGTTGGGGGCCGAGGAATTTTTCGATTGATTCGGCGGTCACGGTCGTGGGATACTTTCGTCCCTCGGCTTTCATGCGGGCGATCTTGCGGCAGACCCGCCCGATCTCGCGCTCCAGGTTGCGGACGCCTGCCTCGTAGGTGTATTCGCGAATCATGCGCCGCAGGGCAGCAGGCTCAAAGATAATGCCGAGTCCCTCCACGCCGTTCTCTTCCAACTGGCGCGGGATCAGATAGCGGGTGGCGATCTCGAGCTTTTCCTCCTCAATGTAGCCGGGGAACTCAATCACTTCCATGCGATCCAGGAGCGGAGCCGGAATGCTTGACAGGTTATTGGCCGTTGTCACGAACATCACTTTCGAAAGGTCGAACGGAAGCTCCAGGTAATGGTCGCTAAAGGCGTAATTCTGCTCGGGATCAAGAACTTCCAGCATTGCCGAGGCGGGGTCGCCGCGGAAGTCGGAATACAGCTTATCGATCTCATCCAGCATGAAGAGCGGGTTGCTGGTCCCGGCCCGCTTCATGGTCTGAATGATGCGCCCGGGCAGCGCGCCGATGTAGGTGCGGCGGTGTCCCCGGATCTCAGCCTCGTCGCGCACCCCACCCAGGGAAACGCGCACAAACTTGCGCCCAAGTGCTTCCGCTATGGAATGTCCAAGTGATGTCTTGCCGACGCCCGGAGGCCCCACAAAGCAAAGGATCGGCTGGCGTTCCTTTTTGGGTTTCAGGGCACGGACGGCAATATATTCCAGGATCCGTTCCTTGGCCTTCTTCAAGCCATAGTGATCCCGCTCGAGAACCTTGGCCGCATTCTTTACATCCAGGTTATCCGGGGAGCTGTTGGACCAGGGCAGGTCGACGATCCAATCTATATACGTGCGGATGATGCCCACTTCGGGGGCCATAGGCGGCATCTGGTTGAGGCGGTCCAACTCCTTGAGGGCAACCATGCGGGCTTCCTCGGGCAGGTTGGCAGCTTCCAATTTTTTCTTGAGCTCAGTTGCATCACGGGTGAAGACATCCCCCTCCCCCAGCTCGTTCTGGATCTGGCGCATCTGCTCGCGCAGATAAAACTCGCGCTGGCTCTTATCCACTTCGCTCTGGACGCGTGAATGGATCTCGTCCTCGAGCTCGAGCACATCCACTTCCTGGGCAAGGATCTTGTTCAGGGCCTGCAGCCGTCCACGCGCGTCGAGCAATAACAGCAAGCTTTGCTTTGCTTCATAATTGAGGGCCAGCGAGGTGGCGATCATGTCCGCCAGCCAGCCAGGCTCAGAGATATTGAGGGCGAACAGGTGCGCCTCCTCCGGGATCGAGCGGTCGAGCTGGACGCAGCGCTCGAACAGGTCCAGGACCGAGCGCATCAGGGCCTGGGTCTGGCGGTCGGCGGTCTGGACCTCGGGCACAACGCGGGCGCGCACCATCAGGTAGGGTTTGGTACGTGTAAATTCGACGATCTCCAGCCGGCGACGGCCTTGTACCAGGGCGGAGTGCGAGCCATCCGGCATTTGCAGCAGGCGGCCGACAGCCATCTCCACACCCACCGGCAGGAAGTCATCCGGGCCCGGATGATCCAGGTCGGCATCGTGCTGGGTCAGGCCGATTACGGTCTGTTCCTTCAACTGCGCTTCCTGCACGGCCAGTAATGATCCCTCGCGCCCGACAAAGATCGGCGATACCATGTGGGGAAAAACAACCAGGTCGCGCAAAGGCAGTACTGCAGCCTCGATCATGCCGTCCTCGTCCATTTCCCGGTTCGGGATACGGTAAAGTTCCTCCGTCCGCTGCGAGAGGCTCAGGTCAAAATTATCTTCGTCTTCGTCCCATTCTTTCGGATGATTCATTTTTCTTTCCATGAGAGGCGAATTAGGATCCGCCTCCACCATTAATTTGATTCCATGCCTGCATCACTTCCGCCGTGACGAACATCGACCCGGCAGATAAAACAATGCTACCATCTTTTTCGGATAATTCCAGCGCCCGGCGAAATGCAGATTCCACGGGATGCACCGCTTCGGACTCCAGCCCGGCTCGATCCGCCAGGCGGATAATTTCCTCCGTCTGGAGCGCCCGCGGATGGTCGGCGCGGGTGACGATCAGCTTTTTGATCTTCGGCTTCAACTCCTCAAACATGCCAGGGATATTCTTATCCTCAGACGCCCCAAAAATGAGGTAAACCTGCTTTCCAGGAAAATATTCGTCAAGCGCCCCGCGCAATTTCAAAAAGGAATCCTGGTTATGCGCCGAATCAAAGATAACCGGCGGATCGCGCCGCACAACTTCGAAGCGGGCATGCCATTTTACCTGAGAAAAGCCATCCTGAATGGCTCGGTTAGAAATCTCCAATCCACTTGTTTTGAGTGCCGTATATGCGGTCGCAGCGTTTTGGACTTGATGTTCTCCAAGCAAAGGCAATCGCAGATCGATGGCCGGTGAGCCGGTGTCCAGGATCCGTAGGGATTGTCCATCTAGTGATGATGCCAGCCGTTCAAACTTTACCTCTCTTCCCACCAAAACCAGAGGGCTGTCCTTTTCCTTGGCTACGCGCTCCAGGACTGCAAGGGCTTCCTCTTTTTGGGGCGAGGACACGACCGGGACGCCAGGCTTGATGATTCCTGCCTTCTCTCTGGCGATCTTGGCCAGGGTGTCGCCCAGCACAGCCATATGGTCATACGATAACGACGTTATGACCGAAACCTTCGGGGTAACAATATTGGTCGCATCCAGCCGTCCCCCCAGGCCAACCTCGATCACGGCCGCCTGGACACCTTGCCTGGCAAAGGCGAGCAATCCAAGGGCAGTTGTAATTTCGAACGTGGTTAATTTTGGGACTTTCGCGACGGCCGGCTTGATCTCCTCCACCAGGTGGATCATCTGTTCATGCGAGATGGGCCGATCATCCACCTGGATGCGTTCCACATAATCCATTAAATGGGGAGAGGTGTACAGGCCAACCCTATAGCCTGCTGCCTGCAGTGCGGAGGCGCACAGGGCACTGACCGATCCTTTCCCTTTGGTTCCCGCCACGTGGATGATGGGATACCTCGATTGTGGATTGCCCAGCGCGTCCATCAGTGCGTACATACGGTCGAGATTGAACTCTGCCTTGGCAAGCTCGGAGGAGTGTTTGAGGCTATAATCGACAAACGAATACAGGTAATCCAGGGCTTTGTTGTATTGAAGTTCGATGTCAGACATGCGAGGGATTGTATAACGTAATTGACGATTCGTAAATTGCAGGTTAAGCCCGATGGAAAATTGTTTCATTTGCCGCAAGCATGCCGGGCAGGAGGCCAGCCCTCCCGGCGGCTATATCCATGAAGATGAATACTGGATGGTCTGTCATGCACCCGGGAAGCTGGGACCACTCGGGACCTTGTTCGTTGAGGCGAAGCGCCATTTCCTGGACTACGCAGAAATGAACGATGATGAATCTGCTTCATTCGGAGTAGTGATGAGGAGGGTCTACGCCGCACTGCGGCAGCATACGGACGCTGAGCGCATCTACCAATTCACCTCAATGGATGGTGTGGCTCACTTTCACTCCTGGCTGGTACCGCGCCAAAAGGGCGTAACCGATCGCGGGCTGAAATTCCTTGCTCGGGATGACTCCTGCAGTGACGAGGAGGCAGGCGCTCTTGCAACCAGACTGCTTGAAATAATGAAAGCCAAAAACACATAGTCAGATACGCCGATCAGGATTTACTCCTGCATGTGTCTGCCTCCTGGTCTACATATTTATCCTTCCCATGATCGCTACCCTCACAATCCATCTCCATCTCCCCGCCTGTTCCTCCCTCAAGGAAAAGCGCGGCCGCATCAAGCCGCTGATCTCACGCCTGCATCGTGAATTCAACATCTCTGCGGCGGAAATGGATCTGCAGGACCAATGGCAGCAGGCGGTCATCCTCTGTGCGATGGCGGGCAACGATCAGGCTCACCTGCAATCTGCCCTTCAGAATGTGGCAAAATGGGTGGAAGCGCACTGGACGGATGGCGACATCATCAACCAGAAGATCGAGGTCATATAAAGGAGATCGATGAAAATACTGGTTATGGGAACCGGGGGTGTGGGTGGTTACTATGGAGGACTGCTGGCGCAGCAAGGGAACGACGTAACGTTCGTCGCGCGCGGCGCACATTTGAGCGCAATCCGCCGGGACGGTTTGCTGGTCAAGAGTATCTACGGCGATTTCAAGATTTTTCCGGCAAAAGCAACAGGCGCACCAGGCGAAACAGCGGACTTGGATCTCATCCTGTTCAATGTAAAGACTTACGGCACTGACCAGGGGGCGGAACAAATCCACCCCGCAGTAGGGCCGCGGACGGTGGTGCTCAGCCTGCAAAATGGCGTCGATGCGGCAGACAGGATCGGAAAGGTCGTCGGCATGGATCACATGATCGCAGGCACCACCTGGTTGTCGTCTGCGGTTGATGCGCCGGGCGTGATAAAACATGTCTCGCAGTTCCGGCGCATTGTCCTGGGAGAGCTGGATGGCTCAAGATCGGAACGAATTCAATCCATCCATCGAGTGTTGGAAAAGACGGGAATCACCGTGGAAATATCGGAGAACATTCGTAAAGTTTTGTGGACAAAGTTTGTGTTCATCTCAGCCGCGAGCAGTTTTGGTTCCCTGACACGCCTTCCAATGGGAGATTACCGTCACATCCCGGAGACAAGGGAATTGATCATACGCCTGATGAAGGAGGTCGAGTCGGTTGCAGGCGCGCAGGGCATCGAACTCGACAAGGATGTCGTACAGCAGTCACTTGCCTTTATGGATCAGGCGGCTCCCCATATCAAGCCCTCCATGCAGCTCGACGTGGAGTCCGGACATCGGACAGAGGTGGAATCCATGGTCGGCGTCATTGGCCGCATGGGACGCGAACTGCGTGTGCCCACCCCCATTGCAGACTTCGTTTATGGGGCCCTGCTGCCGATCGAGTTGAAAGCACAAAAAGGCAGTAACCAGCCTCAAAACTGATTTCATTTTTTGGTTTTCTTTTATACTTCATCCCAAGGAGAAAAAAATGGATCTAGGGCTAAAAGACAAACGTGCATTTATAGCGGGATCTTCCCGAGGTCTCGGCTACGCAACTGCCCTGTTCCTGGCCAGAGAGGGATGCCAGGTGGTTCTCAATGGCCGGGAGGAGGCGAAGGTCAAAGCCGCGGCGGAGGTGATCGCCAAAGGGACGGGGACACAGGCCGGTGCCGCCGTAGGAGACGTGAGCGACCC
>JBLMZU010000225.1:0-9072 GCA_050258995.1 Bacteroidota bacterium | reverse complement strand
GGCAAGAATTGCCTTTGCACGAGCATATAATGCCCTGGCCGTGGGGAATGGATCTGCTGCACTGGAACATGCCGAAAAGGCACTCCAACTTACCCCGGATGAAGATGGATACTTGCGTGCCCAGACAAAAGCGATCCTAACGAGCGCCCACTGGGCAAACGGCAAATTGGATGCCGCTTACAGTTCTATGAGCGAATGGATGCATAATGCCGAGCAAGCCGGAAATATTATTTTCGCCATCGCCAGCGCCCACGGCGCAGCAGAGATCCTGATCGCACAAGGGCGTCTCGAAGAAGCTGTAAGAACAGATGAGCAGTCACTGCTTCTGGCGTCGACCTTGGGCAGGGATGCACAGAGGTTTACAGCGAATCATCATTTAGGGTTGGCGATGCTATACCTTCAGAGGGGGAATGACCAGGAAGCCGTACAGCACTTTCAAACAGGCCTGGAATTGGGATTGCATTGTACGCAGCCGGACTGGCCCTATCATAAGTGTACCGTGCAAGCTCATTGGAAAGAATACGAGCAAGACCTCAATGCTGCCGTCGAGTTGCTGGACGAAGCCAGACGCGTATACATTCGGACTCTCATGCCCGACGCCCATCCTGCTGAAGCATGGAAGGCACGGGTTTATCTTAAGCAGGGGCGGCTTTCCCATGCACAGGATTGGGCCCAGGAACATGGGCTGACCGTTGATGATGACCTGAGTTACCTGCATGAATTTGAGCATCTTACTTTGGCACGCGTGCTACTGGCAGCGTATCAAAGAAATCGAGCGGACGCTGATGTTCAAGATGCTTTGCGTTTGTTGGATCGTCTCCTGAAGGCAGCCGAGGAAGGAAAGAGAACAGGCAGCATGATTGAGGTTTCGATATTGCAAGCGCTTGTTCATCATGCACGGGGCAACAAAGCGCAAGCCTTAGCACCGTTGAAACGCGCCTTAACTCTAGCAGAGCAGGAAAGCTATGTCCGAATTTTCGTCGATGAAGGGCAAGTGATGATCGAGCTTCTGACCGGCCTGAGCGAAGTCGAAGGCTTGAAAGAGTATATTCGCAAGTTGTTGAGCGTCTTTGGAGAGCAAAGTGACGCTCATCTTCCTGCTCCCTCCCAACCTTTGATCGATCCCTTAAGTGCTCGCGAGTTGGAAGTGCTTCACCTGGTCGCCCAGGGACTTTCGAACGATAAGATCGGTCAGAGACTTTACCTGTCTGTAAACACGGTCAAAGGGCACAACCTGCGAATCTTTGCCAAGCTGCAAGTCAAAAGCCGCACCGAAGCTGTGGCACGCGCCCGCGAGTTGGGCCTCTTGTAATCTCCAAAACAATACTTCAAAACAATACTTTCGTATCTAAACGACAATACCACATTGCCGGTATATTTTGGGCACATTAAGTCACAGCACGTGTTTCGATGTGCCAGATCAAAAGGTACGAATAAATGCCGAACAAGCAAAATGAAAAAGCCATGATTTATCAAATCAGGATCGAAGGGGAGTTCGGACAGCAGTGGACAGATTGGTTCGATGGGCTGTCCATTACCCCAGGCGAAGATGGCACCACGCTTCTCACCGGACCTGTTATCGATCAATCCGCATTGCATGGATTGCTCAAGAAAGTACGTGACCTGGGAGCACCCTTGGTTTCGGTGAATCGAATGGAAACAGACGGATCTTCAAATCCGAATCAAATAACCAAAGGAGAAATCTAATGAAAGCGATTGTATACACACAATATGGCGCACCGGATGTTCTGGAACTCAAGGAGGTAGCCAAACCTACCCCAAAAGAGGATGAAGTATTGGTAAAAGTTTATGCGGTATCTGTAAATGCAGCTGACCTTCATCTCTTGAGAGCGGACCCGTTCCTAGTCCGCCTGAGTTCCGGGCTACTAAAACCCAAGAACCAGATCCTTGGATCTGATATTGCGGGACGCGTTGAAGCAGTGGGCAGCAACATAAAGGAGTTTAAGCCGGGCGATGATGTATTTGGTGATATCTCGGTGGATGGTTGGGGCGGTTTTGCAGAATATGTATGCGTTCATGAAAACGCATTGGTCTTGAAACCGGCCAATCTCTCCTTCGAGGAAGCCGCGGCAGTACCCATGGCCGCAGTCACAGCGTTGCAAGGTATTCGCTACGCCGGACAGATTCGTCCCGGGCAAAAGGTTCTGATCAATGGCGCGTCCGGCGGCGTGGGCACCTTTGCCCTCCAGCTTGCCAAATCATTTGGTGCTGAAGTGACCGCTGTGTGCAGCACCAGGAATGTGGATGTGGCGCGCTCGATCGGGGCAGATCATGTCATTGACTACACAAAGGAAGATTTCGCCAAAAATGGAAAGGAGTATGACCTGATCTTTGGCACGAATGGAAACCGCTCGATTTCAGACTATAGGCGTGCATTAAGTCCCAGGGGGATTTATGTTCAGACCGGAGGTTCCATGACGCAAATGACTCAAGCGATGATCCAGGGACCATGGATTTCCAGGACCGGGAGCCAGAAAATGGGAAACATGGGAGTCGCGAAACCAAATAAAAAGGATTTGGTTACTATTAAGGAACTGCTTGAAGCTGGCAAAGTAAGACCTGTTATCGATCGGTGTTATCCGTTGAACCAGGTGGCGGATGCAATACGATATCTTGAAGAAGGACACGCTCAGGGAAAAGTTGTCATCACTGTGACACAGAACAACTAAACCTGGAATCAGACGCTGAAAGACAATATGAACGGCAAAATCTGTCAGGTGACAGGCGGCACCAAAGTCGTAGGCAGAGCAACAGTGTAGGGAGCGCAGGTCGAGTCGAACTGACCCCTTAGGATAGCACACAAAAAGAAAGCGCCTCATGGCATGATATTCCGGGAGGCGCTTTCTTCCCCTCTGGCAGACAAAGAAAGGATCCTTATGAAAGCGATCGTGTGCACAAAATCTGGCCCTCCGGAGGTTTTGCAGCTCCGAGATGTAGAAAAGCCTATGCCCAGGGAAAATGAAGTGTTGGTAAGGGTACATGCGTCAACAGTAACAATTGGAGACGTGATACTTCGAAAACTCCCTCCCCTTTTTTTTCTTCCGCTCCAACTGTATGGCATGAAAAGGAAAAGAATCCCTGGTCATGAGTTGGCCGGCGAAATCGAAGCAATAGGCAAAGAGGTTAAGCGATTTAAGATAGGTGATCGGGTCTTTGGAACGACGACCGGGCTGAGTGTGGGCGCCAATGCTGAGTATGTCTGCCTGCCTGAAAAGTGGGAGGCAGGCGCGCTGGCAACAGCACCGACCAATATGACTTACGAGGAAGCTGCTGCGGTACCTGCCGGGGGAATGGCAGCCTTGTATATTCTTAGAAAAGGCAGTATCCAGAGGGGGCAAAAGGTTCTGATCTACGGTGCTTCCGGAAGCGTAGGCACATTTGCTGTGCAGATTGCCAAAAACTTTTGTGCGGAGGTTACGGGCGTATGCAGTACCGCGAATGTGGAATTGGTGAAGTCTTTGGGAGCCGATCAGGTCATTGATTACGTCAAAGAGGATTTCACCAAAAGCGGCCAGATCTACGATGTTATTTTTGACGCGGTCCGCAAGTCTTCGTTATCTCGTAGTAAAGGCGCGCTGAAGGAAAACGGATTCTATCTTTCGGTTCGATCTTCAACCCGTCAAAAGCCCGAAGATCTAATTTTCCTCAAAGAGCTGATTGAGGCGGGGAAAATTAGATCGATCATCGATCGATGTTATCCTCTGGAGCAAACCGCCGAGGCTCATCGCTATGTCGAAGCAGGACATAAAAAGGGAAATGTTGTGATCAACGTGAGGCAAAGTAACTTATTATGAAAGCCATTGTATGGACAAGATACGGATCGCCCGATGGACTTCAGCTGATGGAGGTGGAAAAACCTGCGCCAAGGGAAAATGAAGTACTGATAAAAATACATGCAACAACCGTTACGGCAGGCGACTGTGAAATGCGCAGGCTTGAGATGCCTCTCATGCTCTCGTTCCCTCTGCGCCTGTATGCTGGTTACTTGCGACCGAAAAGAATACCTATACTGGGACAGGAGTTAGCGGGGGAAGTTGAGCAGGTTGGCAAGGATGTGAATACATTTAAAGCAGGTGACCAGGTCTTCGGCACCACAGGGTTTGGTTTTGGCGCCTATGCTGAGTATATTTGTCTGCCTGGAGACACAAATACTACACAAGGAACTCTGGCCACCAAGCCAGCCAACCTGACCTATGAAGAAGCAGCTGCCGTTCCAACAGCCGGGTTCGAAGCGCTGCATTTTCTCAGCAAGGCAGATATCCGGCCTGGAAAAAAAGTTTTGGTTATCGGTGCAGGGGGAAGTATCGGTACGTTTTCGGTACAACTTGCCAGGCACTTTGGAGCAGAAGTGACCGGCGTGGATAGCGCAGAAAAACTGGACATGCTGCGCTCAATTGGTGCAGATCATGTCACTGACTATACAAAGGAAGATTACACCAACACGGAGTATTCTTATGATCTCATTATCGATGTGGTCGGAAAAAACTCTATTTCTCGTCGTCTGAAATTGTTAAAACAGGATGGGTATTATTTCTTAGCTTATGCCGGGCTCTCACAAATGCTTCTTGCATTATGGACGTCGATAACAAGCAACAAGAAACTAAGAATTGAAGCATCCAGCCAAAAGAAAGAAGATCTGCTCTTCCTCAAGGAGTTGATCGAAGCAGGGAAAGTCAAACCAGTAATCGATAAATGCTACCCATTGGAGCGGATTGCTGATGCTCACAGATACGCGGAAGCTGGCGAGAAGAAGGGAAATATAGCGATAACAGTGGAGCATAGCGACAAAGCATAACAAAAACAATTGGATGAGAATTTCATCAGGTTGTATATGTAGTCCTTCCCGACCCAAATTGAACTTGCGGATTGGAAAGTTCGTTTGGGATTTAGCGCGATTTGGAAGGAATTGCTTGACTGAAGGGTTGTGAGAACACAGTCTACTTGAAAGTATTTTACTTTCAAGTAGACTGTGCAAAAACAAATCCATAGAGAGTAAAGTGAAACCTTGTCTCAGAGATGCAAGGGCTTCTTCTGGAATTTCTCACAAAGCGGATGGACATCTAGTGCAATGACGTATCAACCACCCATCTGGCCCTAGACCGTGCCAGGTAGACCGCATTAGAACTCCATCAAACGGATCAGGATATTCCCATTTAGACCTTTTGAAACCATGCAATGAGGAAGTTCTTCAGTCTCGACCTCTATGTTTGATTGCATTACGTTTTTTCTGGATTTGGGGACCGCGTCTTCTATCTTGTGCCTGATTGCATAACGACAAATGGTTTTCCAGGGAGACACTTTCAATTAACCACACCTGTCCCACCTTAATCCCGTCAAGTTTTTCTGTGCGTAACAGTCGCCTCAAGTACTGCTGGTTATATCCTGAAAGCTCACAAGCAGACTTTACGGGAACATAAGTTCGAAGATCTTTCTCACTGCTATGTCCAATTAAAGCCAACATCCCAAACCAATCGCTTTCTGTCAAAGAGCAGTTCAGTTGCTTTTCTTTGATGCACTTACCTCAGCATCAAAATGAACTGTTCTTCTACCAAGCTATATGGTTCGGGATGGGTCTCCGTAGGTGCCCCCAAGGGGACTCGAACCCCCCTTTAAGCCTAGAGAGGGCTTCGTCCTGGGCCGCTAGACGAGATGGGTAAGCTAACAGGGAATCCGCTGGGAGCGAATTCTTACTCTCCTTTTATCCCTCTGATCGCCTTATCCGCAAGTCTTAGATTCTCAAGACTGTATACCAAATTTCGCACTGAGAATGTGCACTACATACTTTCCCCATATTAGGTTCGGAAAGATCCGAACGCCAATTGGGGACACGCCGGCTGTATGTTATATCTTTTTGTTCCCTTTCTCCCTATATCCGGTCACCGCGTAAAACATCAAACAAACTTGCTGTAGCAAAAATTGTGGGTTCACACTTTATCCTTCTAGCTCATCAAAAGCGAGTTTATGAGCTTGGTCAAGCCTAGGAGATATGAGATGAGTGTAGCGCTCGGTGGTCGCTGTGGAATCGTGCCTTGCAAGCTCTTGTGCTATCTTCAAATCACCGGTGGCCATGTAAACCATCGTCACAAAATAGTGCCGAAGGGTATGAGGGGTGATAGGGGAGGAGAGGTTCTTCAGGTGCCCAGTCCTCTTTGCCCGTTCCAACCAGTCCTCAACAATTTTCCAGCCAGTTACAGTCGATATCCGTTCTATCCTTTTTCCAACGGCCCGGTCATGTCGAGCAAACAGAGGAAGGTGCTGGAGCTTTCTACCCGTCGCCCCGTCCAGCGCCTGCCTGGCGGCCAGATATTCTTGTAAGTAAACGAACGCTTTTTCGGTAATTCGAACTATTGCTTCTTTATCTTTCTTCCCGATGAACCTTGCTTGTTTGGCAGCCATATTTAGATTCTCTCGCCTCAATCCACATGCTTCTTCAATACGAAAGCCACCATGGGCCAGGAAGAATATAAGAGCGCGGTCACGGCGATCTCGCATAGCTTGATCAGGATCATCAAGGCTGATGGCATAGCTTTCTACAAAGCCCAGAAATTCCTTTACACCATCAATATCAACGTCCGGTATGCGTCGTCCTTCTGACCTTTGCAGCAATTTGATATTCTCCTGAACGCGAACCACATTTACATCAGAATATCCCTTTGCCGAAACGTAAGCCACAAAGCGGCGAAAGGCAGTTAAATAAGCCTTCTCTGTGGCGACCGTCATTTTGTTCTCTTCTGTTGCATCATCTTTTTCATGAAGAAGAGCGATTAAATCTTCAACCAGGTCAAAGTTTAGATCATCGATCGGCGAGGCTAGAGGAATGTGATTCAGTTCAAGCACCTGGCTAAATTTTGCCAGGGCGGCTCGATACGTGCGTGCAGTTTTATGGGCGTTCTTATCTTCATAGATTGCAACAAATTCATCTATAGCTGCTTCGATGGAGGTCATCCTTTTTCTTCTCATATCAGCTGCTCCAGTACTTTCATACCTTTGTCTGTCAAAGCCCAAAGATTGCTGTTGGCCGTTTCAGAGTTGTCCGGTGGATTTGAGATATAGCCGGCGTCTAACATAGACCAGGCGAGGCCCATACCAAATGTAGCAATGATCTGTGCGTTTGTGCGCTGTGGTCCTAGATAAAGCCAGCGCAAGAACTTTGCCGCCTGCAGAGACATTCCTAGGTCTCTACACTTTAACGGAGAAAACCGAAAGGATTCACAATTTATAACGGCAGGGAGTACGCGGCTCATATGGTGTGTCTCCAGACACGATATTGTTTACTCTGGCAAGGAAATAGATCGATCAATGCACTGCACTCGCTTAATTCAATAAGGTGTCCCTATTGCTAGGCTGCGTGGTTATGTCATAGCGTGTCAACATTAAATGTATTTTCTGAGAATAGGGTAGGGGAGGAAAGTAGCTCAGTCTAATTTGTTTATACAAATAATAGACTTTGGAACACTCGAGAGCGATTAGGATAATAGGAATGGTACCTACAACAGCCACAGCCATCCAGTTGGTCATTTGACTGAAAGAGGGGAGAAAGAAATACAAATACGAAATAGCCTGTGATAGCAGAGTGATCAATTGGCAGGCTTGCTGCAAAAAAATATTATGAAACAAAGTATTGAGACAGACACCAGAAGGCAGTATTGTGATGTGAAAATTCACTGGATCCTTCCCAACCCGATCTCTTGTCAGGGTTTTCTGTCAGAACGCCGAAAAGTCGAGAAAAAGTGGTCTTTTTCAATACCATATATGATTAAGTTATTAGTAATTAAATTAATCATGGTTTGCATCATTATATACACTGCTCCCCCTCTTGTCAATTTTTTGGCTGGAAATCTCTTCGGGTACCTAACAAGAGTTGAGATTGATCTAATGGAGTTCCAGCCGAATGGGTTGCCGGAGATGGTGGCGGACAGATCTCTCCCCTATCCTGACACCCAGCCCTGCGATTCTTTCATCTTGGTTCTAAGCTTAAATCAAAAATCGTGTCTGAAATCTAAATCAGTGGCTCCACGGACAAATGGATGAAAACGCGCCCTGGACGTGTCTGGAGACACGATATACTTCAAAATACAAAACCGCCCTCCCGAAACCTACTCAAATATATCCAAACAGATTGATGTTCGGTTCCTACTTCGATGAGCATTGTGGCGCCTAAGCGCCATCTGATAGTAGGGTAGGCGGCCAGCGAGTTACCATTTCTAGCACTTTTCTAACCGCCCCCCTCCGAACCGGGCGTGAAACTTTCGCTTCACCCGGCTCTCCAGTGATCTATTTCAGCCCAAGTTGCCTTGACAGTGTTCCGTTATGGATTTCTGTGTGGCAATCGCGACAAACGACAAGCGTCTTACGCCTTCTTGCAGCCATTTGTTTTACCCATGCTGGCTTTTCTGCTTGTCCTTGCTTGTCAAGGTCCGCCAGTTTGCGGATATGGTGGACAGTACTCTTACCCGTTTTCCCGCAAATCTCACATAGATCTGCAAGCAGTCGTTGGAGAAGTTCATTGCGCTCTACTTTGAAGTGAACAGGTTCTTTATCGACCAGGATCGCCGTTTTCTTGCGCCGCAGCGGGATACCACCGAATTGTGCGATCAGCGGTTTCCGATTACCATCCCGTTGGACAGTAATTTGGAGGCATTTTCTTGGACCGTAGGGTGTTTCAATTGTGGTCTTGTATCTTGCGGCCATTTTCGCTACGGTCGATTTGTGCTTGTTTGCGAGGGTTTTCAGCAGGGATGTCTCCATGACCCAGTGCAGCCTTCCCAGGCGAAAGATGTCTTGTGCCAGGAAGTAGTATTGCACCACACCACGATATTCTGACTGGTACTGGCTGAGAATGGTGAAGTCGCTATCCAGTATCATTTCGGGTCGGCGCTGCGGATGACCTTCTTGCATATAGAGCGCGCATTTCTTATCAATCACTTCCTTCGGCACACGTAATGCAATATTTCCGTTGACACATCTCCGGCCATTCCGGTCCAGGCGATCATTCGACTGTTGACAGAGAATTTCATAACCAAGGAAGCGTGCGGCCTGTGTTTTGGCATG
>JBLMZU010000224.1:0-6048 GCA_050258995.1 Bacteroidota bacterium | reverse complement strand
CCACATCCTCCAGCAACTGGATGTACTCATCCTTGCTGCAAAAGCGCATGCTCTGCTGGTTGGGATCTGGATCCGGACAGTCCACGGCAAAGGGCACCTCGTTGCTGATATGGGTGATGTCCGCGCTGAGCAGCCAGTCGCGGATGTCCTGGGCGGGGTAGAGCATGCCGCGTTTTTCCATGGTATAGGCGGTGGCCCGCACCAGGGCGGTGACGCCGGTCATTGCGACGACGGTCATCTTCTGCGGGTCGAAATTGGAGGAGGGGATCGAAAAATTATTCCGGATCAGCGCCACACGATCCGGGTCACTGTTCAGCGAGATGGGGATCGTGAGACGATACTGTAAGGGGTCAAAGTCCTTGTGGATGGGAGAGAGGCCGTCCACGGGCAGGACCTTCCAGCGTGGATTGAGATCTTCGAACGGGACGATCGCCAGGGCAGGCTGGTGCGCCCAGGCGGCATCGATCAGTTCCTGTTTGGAAAGGATCTGCACCCCCGAACCCGGTCCCCACAGTGCGCTGAACATGTCATATGCATTCTGGCCCATAAGCAGCGGCGGCAGTCCCGCAGCCTGTCCCTGCCAGAGCAAAAGCAGGTCGTTCCCCGAAATACCCTGCAGCGTGGAGGAGAAGGGCGTCACCAGGGCATACACCCACCGGCTGACCACGTTCCCATCTCCTACTTCCAGCTTGATGTTCGAGGTCGCCGGGTCGCTCACAAACAATTCCCGCAGTGGATCCTCCAGCGCCCCGCCCAGCGTCTCTGCCAGGTATGGGGGAGTCCAGATGGATATGTCGATGGTCTGCGCATTTGACATGGAGGCAGTCGCACTGGGGAGGGCCTGGACCGTCACGGGTGTCGCCTGCACCAATCCGGGCTTGGGAATGCGCATGGGAGCCGCATGGAAAGGAGTGGGCGGTGTACCCCGCGAGGCACAGCCCGGGATGAGCAGTACACACAGGAACAAAATACAGGAGCGCTGGAAAAAACGATTCACAAGGGCATCCGGAATGTGGAGGTGGAAATTCTCAGACTGGCAATAGTCTACCATGCGAAATTCCATCTGTTGTAGTCGATATTTCACGATACAGGTCCCGCGCCATGGATTCAGACGAAGGATTGGAGAGGCAGAAGGGTAAAGGTAAGAGGGGAACGGGATACGAAGTCTCATTATGGAAAATAGTATCGGGAGACTTCTTTTTCCATCCATCTCTGGAGGCATTTTCATGACATCGATCTGTTCGGGGTTCTTCTTCCTGGTCGGCGCGGCGCTTGTCTTTGCCGGGTACCGCACCTATCGCAAATCGGACGAGTCCCTGAGCTGGCCCACCACGATGGGGACGGTCCGGACATCCGAGGTGAGGCGCACCCATGGGGCCAACAACCAGTTCCATTCCTATATCGAATATGAATACTCCGTGATCGGCCCAGTTATGTTTCCAACACGGTGGCATTTTCAGAATTGATGGGTTTTGAAGACAGAAAAAAATCTGTTGCTGAGAAGGCTGTGAACCAGTTCCCGGCCGGCTGCACGGTTCCTGTTTACTATGACCCGGAGAATCCGCAAAAGTCAGTCTTGAGGCGAGGCGGCGATTCCACTCTGCTCTTCATCGGCGGGGGGTTCATGGTATTCGCAATCCTGTTTTATTTTTTGCAGTAATTGCACTCTTCTGCCTTCAGCGCCTTCGCAGGACATGCTGTTTTTCGGGATGGATTGGGGGAGACTCCTACTCGTCTGCCTGCACGAAATTCAGTAACCCGGCTTCCAGGACCATCATAAACGCCGCTCCGAGAGTCCAGTATCCGCCCCGGGAAATCATCAGGCATGCCAGGATGGCAATGGCGATAATGATCCAGCTCAGGCGGTCCAGCTCCCTTTTGATGGTTGCCAGCAGGTAGGTCACCAGCACGACATTGACAACCACAAAAAGAGTCAGACAGGTCATCAATATCTGGTCCACTTGCTCGCCCAGATACAGCGATCTTAATACCGCCAGTAATGCCACCAGGACGGACAGGGAAAAAACAACGATCCTGTACCTCCTGATTTTTTGTTCCTTCAGCGACCGGGAAACCTCGAGCGTATTTTTCAGAATCTCAGCCAGGAACCTGCAGTCCGAGCTCCAATGGTCATCGTTCAAGCGGACCGCATTACGCAGCGACAGATCGGAGATCGATCCAGGCAGTGCGCCGGAAGACGGCATGGGCGTGCCTTGCAGCAGGACAGGGATGATCTCAATATTTTTGCCAAGGGCTGTTTCGATCTCATAACGGACGTAGTCGTGGGCCTCCTCCAGCCGCCTGTTTCCCTGTGGATCCCGGCTGTCGAGCCACTGATTGCCGATCATGACAAGCATGGCGTCCGAGCGATCGAGCTCTGCAGCGATCTTTAGCTCGAAGTTCACGCCCGGCCGGATGGTATCCACGTCGAAAAAGATTCTCTCGTCGCCAAAATAATTCTTCAGATAATCGTACAGGCGCCCGGCATACCCGGCCGAATCCGAGCGCCGGTAGCTGATAAAGATGCGCCTTTGCGTTGCAGCGCGGGCTCCTGTTTTGGTGTCTTTTGAGCGGGACATGCTGTTCCCTGGGTCAGGAGCGCACCAGCTTCAGATACACCGCGCCGCGTGCATCCAGATAGATCGCCTTGGGGGTCTGGACAATACGGATCACCACGTTCTCACAGCCGGCACAGCGCAGGACGATGCCGGGGCCCTGGGTGAATGCCAGCAGGGCGCCGATCTCGCCATCCCGGCCGCAGTGGGCACACTCGGTCGGCGCGGCGGTCATCTCGGTGCCGAAGATCTCGAAGAGCAGCCCGGCCGTCGCATTGGCATCCAGCATCAGTTCACGGTTAACATCCACAACATCATCCATTTCAGCCTCCTGTCGGACCAAAACGCTCGGTACGGATCTGGTTCGGGCCGAGCCCGATCTTAACCAGCGCATTCGCCGCAGACTCCACCATCAGCGTCGGCCCGCAGATAAAAACCTGAACGGTCCTGCCCAGCGGACCGGCCACTTCTTTTAACATCGCGTCATCGATGCGGCGCGAAAAACCCTTCCAGTCCGCAGGCTGGGAGCGGGTCAGGGTGTGAAAGACCTGCAGCCCGCCGTCCGATCTGCTTACCATTTCCAGTTCGGCGGAATAGAGGATGTCTTCGAAATGGCGCGAGCTGTACAACAATGCCGCCGGCGTATGGACCCCCGCCGCGGCACGATGCCGGATCATCGACATCAACGGCACAATGCCCGACCCGCCTGCGATCAACAGCAGTGGGTCCGTCATATCCACATCCCAGACGAAGTATCCGCCGATCGGCCCGCGCACTTCGACGCGGTCCCCGATCACCGCCACATCGTGCAAATAGGTGGACACTTCTCCATCCTCGATGCGCTCGACCGTGATGTCCACTTCGCCTTCACGTTCGGGTTCCGAGGCGATGGAGTAACTGCGCTGGGTCTGGTACCCGTCCTGGGCGGTCAGGCGGATGTCATAATGCTGCCCGGCGCGATGGCGCATCCAGGCGGGGAGCCGCAGGGTGAACGTTTTGACCGTGGGGGTCTCAGGCTTGATGTTTGTAATGGAAGCGATCTGCCAGTGAATGGTGGGCTTCACGTCATTTTCCATGGACAGGGACAGGGACAGCAATTCATAAACCGGTGGAGAGATTGTTTCGTCGCAAAGGGCGCTCCTCGCAACGGCAGCTTATCAATCATTCCAATACCTCTGTTCCTTCCAGGGATCGCCGTGGTTGTGATAGCCAGCCGTCTCCCAGAATCCGGGCCGGTCTTTTTCCATCATGGAAATGCCGCGCACCCATTTGGCGCTTTTCCAGAAATAAAGATGAGGCACCACCATGCGGGCCGGGCCGCCGTGCTCGGGTGCGAGCGGCCGTCCATCGTATTTCAAGGCGATGAAGGATTGACCGTTGATGATGTCTGCCAACGACATGTTGGTGGTGTAGCCGCCGTCGCTGTAGGCGGTGACGAACATGGCCCTGCGGTCGAGCTCCACGTGCTCGAGCAGTGTATCGAGGCTGACGCCTTCCCACTTCATGTCGAGGTGCGTCCACTTGGTGACACAGGAGATATCCACAACATATTGCTGCATGGGGAGCTGCAGGAATTCATGCCACGTCCAGGAGACATTTTTCCCGACGAGGCCGTCGATGCTGAACGTCCACCTTTCGAGAGGCGTATGAGGTGTTGGTCCCGCCGAAAGGACGGGAAAATCGTTTGTGAGATATTGACCGGGTGGAATGCGCTCCTTCTTTTCCCCACCGCGCCGCTTGCCGATAAACCCGCGTGAGACAAAACGCTCCTCAGACATGGTCGCTCCTCTACCGATAAAATTTGCCGGAACCCGGCAGCCCTGCCATGAATAGATTTAGTGTACAACTTTGGGGGAGTGAAATCAAGCAGTAAAAATAAACTACGGCAGCTCCCCGACCCTCCACATCTCCCAGTCTTTGCGCGTTGCCTCGACCATCTTCCTGGCGGATCTCTCGAGCCAGCCCGGCTTGCGTCCCTTCAAATCCTTGAGGACATCCTTGATGACCGGGCGCGTCCCCAGGTGGATGTTGGCGGTCTCGCGGCCCATGGCCTGCATCATGCGCGTCTCGTCGCGCTCTGGTCCCAGCTCGGAGAGGCCAATCCGGCAGCGGTCTGGAGCCAGGCCGCGCACCACCCAGCCTTCATAGACTTTCATGACCGGGTCGGGCCTGCGCACTGCCCGCGCCAGCACTTCTTCATACTGGATGTCGGCGCCCTTTTGTCTATCCTGGGCCCAGAGCGCCGCCGAGGGAATCAAGGCCTTGGCTTCCAGAGCAACGTTTCCATCCTGCCAGTGGGCCAGGAGAGTAAAACGCGGGCGTCCCAGGCTGCCGACTCCTGCCAAGCGGTGGATGAGGCGATATGTCATTCCCTTGGCCGGCAGCCCGGCCTCGAGCATGTCAATGACCTCGGCAGGCACATTCCTTTCCATGGCGGCACATTGATCGAGATCCTGCCAGTACTTCTCGGCCAGGTGCTCGCTTTTGACGTAGGCCTTTCGCATCCATTCGCCTTCGCTCTCCACCGCGAACGGCCCCCCGCCGGATTCCAAACCCTCCCGGTATCCATCCAGGATGGCGTGGCTGGCTTCCTGCAGGCTGATCTTCAGCCTCTCCGTCTCGGAGGCCAGCCCCACGCTGGTGGCAAGGCGGATCAGGTCCTGGGTATAGGGAAGAGAGGCGGCTTCGTCGAAATCGTTGACCCCCCAGACCAGCTCCTGCCTGGCATCCCGCCAGGTGCCGAAATTCGAAACATGCAGATCTCCCACAGAGAGCACCGCAGGCGCGTCTGCGGCCTTGCTGCACATCTCAGGGAACAGCTGCATCCAGCGATAAAACGTGCCGCGCAGAAAGATGAAGGGATCTTTTGCAAGCAGCTGTCTTTTAAACGCCAAGTCTTCCTCGAATACGTCCAGCTCCTCATGAAGCCAGGCTTCATATCTACGGGTTGCCTTGAAGATTTTCATACGTACCTATGGTCTTGGGATGCTGCCCTCCAGCCCCAGCTCAGGCGCGATCCGGCGCATCGCCTGGATAATGTTGCCGACATGCTCCCACAGCTCGATGCCAAATTCCCGGGCGGCCTGTTCCATTTCCGCACGGGAGGTGCCGGCGGCGAAGGCCTTGTCCTTCCATTTCTTCTTGACGGACGACGGCTCGAGATCGTACAGGGAGCGCGAGGGACGCACTAGTGCCACCGCCGTGACCAGCCCGGTGATCTCATCGCAGGCGCTGATCGCCTTGCGGACCAGCGTGTCGCGCGGCATGTTCAGGTGATCGGCATGGCTGAGAATATCCTGGATGATATCCTCTGGCACGCCGCGCTCGCGCAGGATGGGTGCGCCATCCTGCGGGTGCTGCTCGAGGGTGGGATGGATCTCCCAGTCGAAGTCGTGCAGCAGGCCGACCAGGCCCCAATACTCCACATCTTCGCCAAACTTCTCGGCGTAGAAACGCATGGCGGCTTCCACGGAAAGCATGTGGCGGATAAGAC
>JBLMZU010000223.1:0-2701 GCA_050258995.1 Bacteroidota bacterium | reverse complement strand
ACAGCACCTACTTTCCCGAAGGCGTCGTTATCCTGGGACAGGATACTGCCACGCAGCAGTGGAGCTACAACTTCAGCACCGCCTCCGGGGTTGAAGTCCCCTCGACAGGCGGCGACGACTATTGCACAGCGCTCAGCCCGGATGGCAGGCTCATCTGCATGTCCGGTGCAGGCGTGGAAATGTACGATGCGGTCTTAGGAGAGCACACACCCCTGATCCGTGAACCGGTCAGCAATCTATCCGATTAGAATGGAAGCATATTTCCGCTGATACGCGGTAAGTTAGAGTAGTGATCACCATTGAGGCTTCTATGCGTTTTGGAAGAATTTTCTTTATCGGCGTTCTCTTGCTGTGCCTGTTCGAGCTGGCGCGGCTGTGGAGCATCACGCCGGACACGATGGCCGCTCATTTCAACATCCAGGGCAGCCCCGACCGTTTTGTCCCCAAGGCGGAATTCTTCCGCTTCCAGGTCCAGACCCTGCTGGTCGTGCTCCTGGTCAGCCTGCCGTTCCAGTTTCTGTTCCGGGTCCTGCCTCCCGGTGGCATCAACATGCCCCACCGCGAATACTGGCTGGCCCCCGAGCGGCGGTCCGATACGCTGGAGCGCCTGAACTCCTTCGGGGCGGTCCTATTTGGGATCATCCTGCTGGCCGTCCAGGGCGGGTTCGAGATCTCAGCCTACGCCAACTTAAAGACGCCGGTCGTATTCAACGCCGCCTTGATGATGGCGATCATGGCTGCTTCGCTGGTCCTGGCCCTTTTGATGCTGGCTCTGCTGGTGATGTCGTTCCGCCTGCCGCAGGAATGATCGCCCCGGAGCACGCAGGGGTCGTTCGCTGGAGTGTGCCCCCTCCTGATTTTGTGTTGGCCAGCCACAGGTAGAAAATTTTTGAACCACTGAGACACGGAGACACCGAGGAAAAGCTTTAAAAACTCCGTGACTGAGTGTCTCCATGGTTAGGCTTTGGACTCCCTGGCTAACGACTTCTTGGCGCACCCGATCGCCGGCTGCGAGTCATCCACCCGACTGGACTGCGGTACACTTGTGGTACTTCCTTTGCAGACTGGGAGCAGCGATGATGAACAAGGGTTACATTCTTCTTACCGACATCTCAGGATATACCGAATTCCTGACCCAATCCGAGCTGGACCACGCCCAGGAAACGCTTCAGAGCCTGTTCGACGTCCAGCTGGCCCAGATCCGGCATCCCTTCGTGATCTCCGGCTTCCGGGGCGACGCGATCTTTATGTACGTACCGGACGCACATCTCTGTGAGCCGCAGACCCTGCTGGAGGCCCTGGAGAACCTGTACTTCGTCTTCGCCGATACGCGCCGGCAGATGGTCCAGAACACCACCTGTCCCTGCCGGGCCTGCCGGAACATCGCCAAGCTGGACCTGAAGATGGTGATCCATTACGGGGAATATGTCATTCAAAAGCTCGGCGACCGCGAGGAGCTGCTGGGCGCGGACGTGATCATCCCGCACCGCATGTTGAAGAACAGCGTCATCGAGAAGACCGGCATCGAGAGTTATGCCCTGTTCAGCGAGGCAGCCGCGCAAGCCTCGCATTTGTCAGAGCTGGCGTACCCGCTGGTCCCGCATGCCGAGACCTATGAACACCTTGGGGAAGTCAGGATGCAGGTGCTCGACCTGCGCAAGGTATGGGAGCGCCAGCAGGAAAAGCAGCGCTTCGTCGTCGCCCCGGAGGAAGCCTGGCTGACCTTCGAGTGGGAGGCGCCCGGCTGCGCCGCCTCCACCGTATGGGAGTATCTGACGACTCCCCGGCTCGAGCAGCAATGGGCCGGCTATGACCTGGTGGAAAGGACAGACTCTCTGGGCGGCCGCTTCCAGGTCGATACCACCTATCACTGCGCCCACGGCCAGGTCCATTTCTTCAATCGCATCCTGGACTGGAAGCCATTCGAGTACGTTTCCCTGGAACAGAGCATCAGCCTGGGGATCAAGCTGGTGCAAACCAGGTGGCTGCATGAATCGCCGGCGGGGACAAAATTGGTCTTTACGGTACGCAGGCCGGAGGAGCCGGTCAGCGAGGAACTGAAAAACACAGTGATCGAGGCCTACAACCAGGCGGCAGCCGGGCTGGTCAGGATGCTGGAAGCCCAAAGGTAAAATGCTGAGATGACCATCGCCTGCCCCAAGTGTGACTTCCAGCCGACACCGAACATCCAGTGGGTCTGCCTTCCCGGCTGTGGGACGAAGTGGCACACCTTTGCCACACATGGGATCTGCCCGGGGTGTCACAAGTTCTGGCATGATGCCTGCTGTCCGCGCTGCCGGATGGGCAGATCCTCATGAAACGCAAGCAGCCCCAAAAGCAGGAAGAACCCTCCGCGTGGATGCCGTCCATTTTGGATAGGGCGTTCCAGGAAGAGTTGTGATGGCAGGAAAACATCCACGAATTTTGTGCACGAATACTCGAGTGGAGGGCAGTGCATTCGTGCATTCGTTGTCCATTCGTGGTTGGCCTTGGGACGCGGAGGTCAACGTGCTGAGGGAGCTGCGCCGCAGGCGGACGCGGATGCCAGGTATTCTTAATCAGGCTTTCAAAGGTGAATCGTGACGGATAACAAATCTCATGGACTGATAACAATCAAAGCCGCTGAAACCCTCTTTGGCTATTATGCGACAAGAGGATACGATGTGCTTTACGATCATGGTTCCACAAAAGATCATATTGG
>JBLMZU010000222.1:0-7926 GCA_050258995.1 Bacteroidota bacterium | reverse complement strand
AGGCCATCCCGATCTCTGCGGAAAACCTGTCGGGGTCGGTGCTGCTCGACCGTCAGCGGAACACGGTCGCCCTGGTAATGTGGCATCTGCCTCAGCTCGGCGCTGATCAAACCTATCAGGCCTGGCTGATCGAGCCGGACGGGAGCCGCGTTAGTGCCGGGATATTCCGTCCCCAGGATAATGAGACCTATACGACCAAGCCTGTTTATTCAAAGGACGATCTCACAAATTATGTTGGCATCGGTGTAACCGTCGAGCCGGCGGGAGGAAGCGACCAGCCCACCGGGCCGCGCATCTTCAAGGTGGACTTCTAAAAGTTAAGCGCTCCGAAGATGGGTTCACTATAAATCTGATCGTGTCTTCAAAACCTTTGGGACGGCAGATCGAGGCGGGATTCTTCTAACCTTCTCCTAAGATTGCTTCAATCCAATAAATTATTGCAAGGCGTACTCCTCTGTGAATACCGGTTCATATTCAAAAGGAGTGAAAAATGAAACGCACCCGTCTGATTATCAGTATGTTGGTTGGTTTGGTTCTCCTGGCTGCGGCATGTAGTCCGCAGGCAGCCTCCACCGCCGCCCCACCGGCAGCAACAAAACCTGCTGCTGTTGTCCCTGTAACTGGCAGTACAGTTGTAAAGCTGGGGAAGAATGACTCGCTGGGATCCTTCCTTGTCGATGAAAAGGGAATGTCCCTTTATCTCTTTACCAAGGACACTCCCAACACCTCCAATTGTTACGGCAAATGTGCAACTGCCTGGCCGCCTTTGTTGACGTCTGGAAAGCCGGAAGCCGGTGATGGTGCCGATGCCTCCAAGCTGGGTACGACAAAACGAACCGATGGGACCACGCAGGTCACCTATAATGGCTGGCCTTTATACTACTATATCAAGGATATGGCAGCCGGTGATGTGACCGGGCAGGATGTCGGCGGCGTGTGGTTCGTGGTTTCTGCTGCCGGGGATAAGGTTGAATCCTCCGGCGCAGCGGCAACCGAGGCAGCCCCTGCTGCAACTGAAGCGGCAACCCAGGCAGCGACTGAAGCGCCCGCAGCTTCCTCCGCAGGCACAATGGTCAGCCTGGCGAAGAACGACAAGCTTGGCTCCATCCTGGTGGATGACAAGGGCATGACCCTTTATCTCTTTACCAAGGACACTCCCAATACATCCGTCTGCTATGATAAATGTGCCGCTGCCTGGCCGCCGCTTCTCACCACAGGCGCTCCTGCTGCCGGCGAAGGCGTGGATGCCTCGAAGCTGGGTACGACGAAACGTACGGACGGGACGACCCAGGTCACCTACAACGGTTGGCCGCTCTATTATTATGCAAAAGATAAGGCGGCCGGTGATGTGACAGGGCAGGATGTTGGCAGCGTGTGGTTCGTGGTTTCTGCTGCCGGGGATAAAGTGACCTCTCCCTAGTTCTTTTCAGATACAGATGGATGCCATGTACCCGGTCCGGTACATGGCATTTTTTATCGCCTGGGTATGCTAAAATCATTTCATGGGTACACTGTATCTTGTCGCAACGCCGATCGGCAACCTCGAAGATATGTCGCCGCGCGCGGTCCGCACCCTGCGTGAAGCGGCCCTCATTGCAGCTGAGGACACGCGGCACACCGGCAAGCTGCTCAAACATTTCGAGATCGAGACGCCGCTTACCAGTTACTTTGAGCACAACAAGCTGAACAAGCTGGATTTCATCCTGGAAAAACTTGCGGCTGGGGATGTGGCCCTGGTCTCGGATGCGGGGACGCCGGCGATCAACGATCCCGGTTATGAGCTGGTGCAGGCGGCCCTCGCCTCGGGCTGGAACGTGGTGCCGATCCCCGGCCCCTCGGCTCCCATCGCAGCCGTGACCGTCTCCGGCCTGCCGACCGATTCCTTCCTCTATCTTGGCTACCTGCCGCACAAAACCAGTGAGCGCCACAAAAGACTCGAAGAAATTTTGAGTCAACCGCATACACTTGTTTTCCTGGAGTCGCCGTATCGCATCGTCGAATCGCTGGAGGACATCCTTTCCATCCTTGGCGACCGCAGGATCTGCGTGGCCCGCGAAATGACCAAGATGTTCGAGGAATACTGGCGCGGCAACGTCAAAGGCGCGCTTGACTATTTCAAATCCCAGCCGGCCCGTGGAGAATTTACATTGGTGGTGGAAGGCCGCAGAAGCAAAGATATGGAAGTCTGGACCGAAGATCAAATGCGGGCGGCGATCGAGCGGGAATTGAAAACGGAGAGCTCCGCCAAGGAAATCTCTGCCCGGCTGGCGGAAACCTCCGGCTGGAGCAAGCGCGAGATCTATTCCCTCATCATTAAGATGTAACAGCCTCCTTCGGCTGATAAAAACATTGAAAAGATGGGTTGTAGAGCATGAATCGAATCTATTTTGTCCGGCACGGTGAAGGGCAGGATAATGTCGCACGCAAATTCTCCTCCACCTGGATGGACCATTCACTGACCGAGCGCGGGCGGCTGCAGGCCAGGCAGACCGGCGAATATCTGGCCGGCCTGTCCGTCGACGGGATCTTCTGCTCGCCGATGAAACGCGCCCATGAAACTGCGCAGATCATTGCCGGGCGACTCAACATGGAACTCACTGTCCTGGAGGACCTGCGGGAAATCAATGTCGGTGACCTGGAGGGAAGGGACTTTACCGACGAAAACTGGGGGATCTACCATGCGGTCACAAACCAGTGGTATGCAGGCAATCCCCACGCCAGTTTCCCAAGAGGGGATGATTTTGTGACAGTCTGGGAAAGGACAAGAAGAGCATACTTGCTGGTTCTTCGAAACCATGAGAACGGCAATTTTGTCGTCGTAGGTCACGGCGGCATATTGATTGCCACCCTGAAGGAGCTGATGCCGGGCCTGGATATCAGCTGGCTTCAGAATGCCGTATATTACAACTGCGCGATCACCGAGCTGGAAGTTGAGATGGTGGATGGCCAGTTAAAGGGCCGGATCGTTCGCTGGTCGGATCATCATTACCTGAGCGGAGATGCCCTTACCACCATGGCAGCCATTCCGCCCCTTTCCTCCATCCAGGAATAATGCACGAGACAGGCCGCAAACGTGCCCGTGAACTGGGCATTGCTCCGGGCATCCTGCCGGTTGGAAAATGGAATGCGATCACCGATGTGGACGGCGTCAGGGTCGGGCATGTCACGTTGATCGAAGGGCAGGACATTCGAACCGGTGTGACCGCCGTTCTTCCGCATGACGACAGCCTCTTCCAGGATAAAGTCCCTGCGGCGATTGTGGTGGGGAACGGGTTTGGGAAATTGATGGGGTTTACCCAGGTGCAGGAGCTGGGTGAGATCGAGACGCCCATCCTGCTCACGAACACCCTGTCTGCCCCGCGTGCTGCAGAAGCGGTCATCGACTGGACCCTGGCACAAAATGGAAACGAGCAAGTGCACAGCGTGAATCCGGTGGTGGGCGAGACGAACGATGGCGTGCTGAATAACATCCGGAAAATGGCCGTTATGAAGGAGCATGTGCTGCAGGCGATCGACAAGGCTGCCGCCGGGCTGGTTGCCGAGGGATGTGTCGGCGCCGGCACAGGGACGATTTGCTTCGGGTGGAAGGGTGGCATCGGCACAAGCTCACGCGTGTTGCCCGATTCTTTGGGCGGCTACGCGGTCGGCGTGCTGGTGCAGGCCAACTTTGGCGGCGTCCTGCAGATGGATGGGAGGCCGGCTGGCAAAAAGTCCGGACAGTATTACTTGAAGGATGAACCGGATCGGACAACCGCCGACGGCTCGATCATGATCGTCCTGGCCACCGATGCCCCGCTCTCCGACCGCAACCTCAAGCGCCTCGCCAGCCGGGCCCTGGCCGGCCTTGCCAGGACCGGATCGTCCCTGAGCAATGGATCAGGGGATTATGTCATCGCTTTTTCCACTGCTGAAGAGGTGCGCAGGACACCGGCACGGCGAGGGAAGGTCTGGCCGTATCCTGAAATCCCAAATGACCAGATGTCGCCTCTTTTCCAATCTGCCATCGAATCCACCGAGGAAGCGATTTATAATTCCCTGTGCATGGCCGAAACAATGACGGGACTTGGCGGGGTTACAATACCTGCACTGCCATTTTCTGTGGTTGAAAAATAAAAACGAAAGACAATAAGGAGAAGCATGAACAACAATAAGGATGAATCACTTTTGTTCGCCAGTGAAACTGCGATCTTCCGGGTCGCATCCATCGCCAGGATTGTGTCCTGGGTGATCCTCGTGATCTACCTGATCCTCTTCATTGATAACATCAAGCCGCTGTTCCAGGGACAGATGCAGTGGCCCGCGGCGGCAGCAGACTGGATCACAATGGTTGCCAATATATTTTTTGCCCCCACCATGGGCCTGTTCTATTTCCTTGTGATGCAGGGCGTTGCCCAGGGCCTGAACCTCGGGCTGGATATCTTTTATGGCCTCCACCCGGATGAGGAGGAAGAGGTTGTTGTCGTAGAGGAAAAGTAAAGGGCTGGCAGCATGGCAGAAAAAGATGAAAAGAAGCCGGACGAGAAGTCTTCCGTAAACAAGGCCGAGGGAAAGGAAGAAAAGCCCGCTCCCAAGGATCACCTGGTCGTAACGAACCACAGCGTACGGATCGGCGGAAAAGAGATCAAGTACACGGTCACGACCGGGATCATGATCCTTAAGGAGGAGACGGCCGATCGGGAGAAGGAAGCGGAGGGCGAAAAACCGCGCGCCCAGATCTTCTTTGTGGCCTACACCCGGGATGGCAGCGGACCCAAATCCCGGCGTCCCCTGACGTTCTCATTCAACGGCGGACCCGGTTCCGCGTCCGTCTGGCTGCACCTGGGTGTCCTGGGACCGCGCCGTGTGGTTCTGGAGGAGGATGGCAACCTGCCCAAGCCCCCGTACCAACTGACCGACAATGAATATTCCCTGCTCGACCAGACCGACCTTGTCTTCATCGATCCGATGAATACAGGCTACAGCCATCCTGTCGACGGTGTGAAGCCCAAGGAATGGCACGGTTTCAAGAAGGATATCCAGCTGGTCGGGGATTTCATCCGCCTGTACACGACCCGCAACAATCGCTGGCTCTCGCCCAAGTTCCTGATTGGCGAAAGCTATGGCACCACGCGCGCCGCCGGGCTTTCCGGCTATCTTCAGGAAAGGCACGGCATGTACCTGAACGGGATCATGTTGATCTCGGCCGTGCTGGATTTCACGACGATTGATTTCAACATCAACAACGACCTGCCGTACATGATGTTCCTGCCGGGTTACACCGCCACAGCCTGGTATCACGATGTGCTGGAACCGCACCGACCGCTCCAGGAATGGCTTAAGGAATCCGAGGAATTCGCGCTGGGTGACTATGCCCGGGCTTTGCTCAAAGGCGATGCATTGAGTCCCGAGGAACGCGAATATATTGCCGAAAAACTGGCTTTTTATACGGGTGTCTCCAAACAATTCGTGGAACGGTCTAGGCTGCGCATCAGCGACCAGCATTATTTCAAGGAATTGCTGCGTGAGCGCGGCCAGACGGTGGGCCGTCTCGACAGCCGCTTCACCGGCCGGGACCGTCTCGGCGTAAGAGAGTATGCAGAATACGACCCACTTATCACGAACGTCATGGGACCGTATACGGCGGGTTTTTATGATTACATCCGCAGCGAGCTGAAGTTCGAATCGGATCTCTCCTATGAGATCCTGAGCGAGTTTGTCCACCCGTGGTCGTATGCAGAGTTCGAGAACCAGTATGTCAATGTGGGCGAGACGCTGCGCAAGGCGATGACGTTCAATCCCTACCTCAAGGTCTTTGTAGCCAACGGCTATTATGATCTTGGGACGCCATATTTCGCGACCGAATACACCTTCGATCACCTGGGCCTGGACGAGAACCTGCGTGAAAACATCTCCATGGAATATTATGAAGCGGGACACATGATGTACATCCACATGCCATCCCTGAGGGAGATGAAGACGCATCTGGCAAATTTCATCAAGAGCGCGATGTAGAAGAAGAAAGCTAAGAGGTGAAAGAGGAGCAGGGACCGCCTGCTCCTCTTTTTATGTCTGCTCCTTGTGTTATTGTGCAATATGCGGCCTACGGCTCCCAAACGATGGAAACCATGCTGTGCAGATAAGGCTGGCCGTTGATGTATTCGACGCCGATCAGCCAGGTGCGGAAGTCAAATTGCTGGTCGGTGGGTGGTTTATAAAGGTTGTAGTAACGAATATTGTTGTACGGCCACGGCTGCGAGAGATTGAACACATTGGTCAAGGTATCGCAATAGGTCTCCATGTTTGACGCATTCAATACTTCCTGCAGTTTGGGCTGGATGACCTGTGAGAAGGTGCCGATATCCGTCTGGCCGCCCGGGCCGCCGCCCCAGGTGTAGGAGTCCGCACTGCTGAAAATGGTGCGGGCTGTTGTCGTGCTAAAATTATTGGGGGAGGCATAGGCCCATAAATTCACGTTCATGCCATGCGCCGGGCTGACGATGCTGGAGAGCATATCCCCGTTGGATTGGTTCACGCTTCCCTTCAACTGCTCGATCAAGGCGGGGACACGCGTATCCGCGCAGAAGGCCTCATGGCTGACGTATTCCGTCAGATAAAAGGAATCGACCCAGCCTGTCCCACCGGCGGGATTTTGGACTTCAACCCAGGTCGCAGCATCCGCAGTAGCTGTGGGTCCTGTCCGCATCACATTGGTTGTGTTTGCAGGGAACGATCCGACTACAGGCTGGCTGCTTCCTGCGCCTGAGCGAATGTTCAGCACGTCGTTCGCCGCGACGTTCACAACGGCGTACGGTCCACTCAAAGTAACCGGGGTAGACGTGATGCTTGATGGGAGAGTCGGCGTAATGGATGGCGTGCTGATCGGTGTGCTGCACGGCAGTGGTGGTGTGGGGATCGCGACCATCTGAGTCACAAGATTATTGTTCTCATTACTCTCGGCAACCAGATTGGTTGCATCCACGATCGCAGTCACCGGATTTGTGTAGCTGGGGAAGAATATTGTGGCAGTTTCCCCTGCGCCCAGGCCGTTCAACGTTTGATCCACATTGTTGACGCGGACCACAAAGGCACCTGTGGCTCCCTGGCCGCTATTTGTAATCCTCAGGCGCACCCCCAGTGGATCACCCGGATGGAAGCAGCTTGGATTCTGCAGTTCAATCCACATGCCGCTGACGGCAAGGTCGGGCAGACTGGGTGGCGCTGTGTTGCCGTAGAGCGCAGACCAGGTAGCGCCGCCATCGAATGTCCGGTACAGCGCCAGGTTCCCATTTGCATCCACATCCACCACCCAGCCGTGGAATGGGGAAACGAAGTCCATGTCGCGGACGCTGTCGCCAAAGTCGACATTGGAATTCACCTGTCGCCAGCTGGCGCCGCCGTCATTGGTGACGTGCAGGTACCCGGCTGAGTCCCAGGTAAACGTATCCAGCATCGACACAACGTCCGTGTTGGAGCTTTGTCGAGCAAAACTGGCGGACACATTCCAGGTCGTGCCGCCGTCATGTGTCACATAGAGGAACAGATCGCGGCCGGCATTGGTGATCATCCAGACCGGCAGGACGGCATCGTTCAAACCGAAGAAGGTGGGCGCGGTGATGGAAACGCCCGCCGATTCATACCCGGCCGGGATGGCCAGCGGTTGCTGAGTCCAGGAATTGCCGCCGTTATCTGTCCTGTAGAAGTAGGCAAAGCCTGGCGTGGGGAGTTCGCCGCCAATCCAACCACGCGAGGTATCGCGGAAGGCCATCCCATTTTTGTGACCGCTGAAGGGCAGTGTGTTATTTGGCTGGGAAGGATCGTTGGCATACTTCAGCGTCCATGTGGCGCCGCCGTCCGTGGTCTGGTAGAGACTGACTGCCTGCTTGTTCATTCCTGAGGCTTCCCCGGACAGTACAAATCCGTTCTTATCGTCCAGGAACTGGATGGAAC
>JBLMZU010000221.1:0-6037 GCA_050258995.1 Bacteroidota bacterium | reverse complement strand
GCCTGCGGATAATTCCCGGCATGGCTGGGGAAGAAATCCTTTGCATCGCCGGTAATGTTTCCCGGCGGGACACGGTCGAATGCCAGGCGGCCGTCCACGCGTAGTACCAGGCGGTTTCCGGCCGCCCGGACCAAGGGTGTGATCTCAAATTCAAACGGTAGATGTCCGCCCTCATGAAGGTCCAAAAATTGACCGTTCAGCCAAACCTCTGCGAGGTAATTCACGGAACCAAAGCGGATGACAATTCGTTTACCGTCCCATCCCCAGGGCAAATCGAACTCAGTTTGATACCAGGCCGGACCCAGGAAATCGCGCCCTTCTTCAAATTGATCATTCCAGCTGGAAGGAACGGCGATCGGACGACCGCCGGCAAATCCTGTTTGCCAGCCGTCGTCCAGGCCCCTCTCTTCGGGGTCGAAGCGAAAATGCCAAAAGTCCGGTAGCGCCAGGTGCTGGCGATGCGAATTGGATTGAGGATATAACATAGGCATCCCTGAAGTGTGGGGTACTGTACAACAGTTGCGATTGTACGATATCCTCTTCAAAAACAGTACTGATTCACTTTGCGGACAGACAACTTTTCGCTTACACTAGAAAACTATACATATTCAGCTGAAGCGGCAGATCATGAAAAAATGGAGGAAAGATGCCTGATTACGATCAATCGGTGGAACGGATTGATCCTTTGACCGGGGTGGGGAATCTGCTTGCGTTCCTGGAAAGCTTTACCTGGCGGCTGGCTGCTTCTGACTTGACGGATTTTTCCCTTTTGCTGGTGGATCTCAATGATTTCAAGGTATTTAACACTGAGCATGGCCAGGCCTATGGGGATGCAGTCCTGCGGTGGGTTGGTATTGTGATGAAAGATCTCAGGGCCCCCGTATTCCGGCTCGGCGGAGACGAGTTTGTGGCCGTCCTCAGCGAGGGATCACACGAAGATAAAGAGATCACAGCCAGGCAGCTGTTTCAGCGTATTAACCAGGAGAGTGTTCAATTCTCCTGGTCGAACCCTGCCTCTATCATGCTGATCCACTTTTTGAACGAAACCCTGGAGATTGCCGACCTTTGGATTGCCATCAGCGATGCGCTGTTCGATGTAAAGATCAATGAGCAGCGCGGTTTTCTAATCAGCACATATTCACATGCCTCGGCCGGCATCATGTATCAGTACCAGAGCCGTGTGATCAATACCCTGACCGAACGTCTTTTGATCTTCGCGACCCGCCTGGACGCGACCCACAAGATTGCCTACATCGATCCTATTACCCAGCTTCCCAATAGTATTGCGGCAGAAAGAGATTTGCAGCGCGCCATCCAGCAGGCGCAGCGCACAAGCAACGGCTTTTCCATCCTGTTCATCGATGGAGATAACCTGCGCTACTACAACAACATCAGCTATTCCACCGGCGATGAGATGCTGAGGCGGCTGGCAGAAATACTGACCCATCATATTCGACCCGGCGATTTTATTGCCCGCTGGCGCGTCGGGGATGAATTCCTGGTGCTGCTGCCAGCCACGTATGGTGATGCGGCATTTGCTGTCGCAGAGCGGCTGCGGTCGGCAGTGGAAACACTCTCGAAGAGCTGGGAAATCCCGATCACGATCTCGATCGGGCTCGCATGTTATCCGTCACATGGGGAAACTGTGGAAGAGCTGCTGCAGGCTGTGGAAAAAGCGGCCAAGCATTCAAAAGACAACGGCAAGAATCAAATCAGCGTGGTATCGCAAATTAAATAACCGACCGGACAGGCCCCAAAATCCTCAAAATCACAGTTGATTCCTTATTATGCTAAAGTAGGATTTTGGCCGGGGAATGGCATACCGCCGCTTATAATCTAGCTCCCTGGAGGTCATGTGTCCATCTACAAAAGGGTGATCGATTTTTATCGTGACCCCGACTATTTTCCCGAGGTGAGAAGGATTGCGGTGCCGATCATGATCCAGCAGGCGGTCTTCTCACTTCTTAACATGCTGGCAGTCGTATTTGTGGGACAGAAAGGGGACGCTGCTGTGGCAGCCGTAGGCCTCGCCGGGCAGATCGCATTCCTGCTCAACCTGGTCCATTTTGGGATCATCAGTGGCGCAGCCATGTTCACTGCCCAATTCTGGGGGCGGCGGGATGTTCCAAACCTGCGGCGGGTATTGGGTCTATGCCTGATCCTGGCCATCTCGGCCAGCCTGATCTTTTTTACCCTGGCACAGCTTTTCCCGGGGCAGATCCTGAGCATCTATTCGAAGGACCCGGAGGTCATTGCCCTGGGCTCCGACTATATCCGCACCTACTCATGGACATTTCTGTTCTTTGCAGTTACCTTTAGCTATGCCCTGGTCATGCGCTCCACCGGCGACGTGAAAACGCCCACGACGATCAGTGTCATTGCCCTATCGATCAGCACCTTTTTATCCTATTCCTTGATCTTCGGCGCCTTTGGCCTGCCCATGCTAGGTATTCAGGGGGCAGCAGTGGCAGCTGTCATTTCACGCTTGATAGAGTGCGTCTCGTTGCTTGTGGTGGTCTATGTAAAAGGGTCTCCCGTTGCAGCTTCTCTGCGCGAGTTGACAGATTTTGACAGATCTTTTGTCAAACGGGTCATTCAGCCGATGCTGCCCGTTATTCTCAACGAAATGTTCTGGTCTCTCGGGATCACTACCTATAACGTTATTTATGGACGGATGGGGACCGCCTCCTACGCTGCCATGAATATTGTCAGCACGATCGAGCAGGTGGCCTTTGTTGTATTTATTGGAATTTCGAACGCTACCTCGGTTCTGGTCGGTAACCGCATCGGCGCCGGCAAGGAGGAGCAGGCCTTCATCTACGCCGGGCGTTCTCTGGGATTGGGAGTTGTCGGCGGCATCATGATTGGGATGTTACTGCAGGTGGTGAAAGGTCCCATCCTGTCTTTGTATAACGTTTCGCCTGAAGTGATTTACGATGCCAGCCGCCTTCTCAATGTCATTTCTGCCTTTTTGTGGATCCGGGTTAATAACATGACCATCGTGGTGGGCATCCTGCGGGCCGGCGGCGACACGCGCTTCTCGCTTTTTCTGGATGGCATCATTATCTGGATCGTGGGTGTACCAATGGCCTATATCGCGGCCTTTGTCCTCTACCTCCCTGTTTATTACGTTTATTTGTTTGCAATGTCCGAGGAGATAACAAAATGGCTGCTGGGTGTTCCAAGGTATCGCTCACGCAAATGGATCCATAACCTGGCCGAGCATGTCGAAAGCATTGAAGTTTGACTAGGAAATATTTCTTACGCCAAAAGCCTTGACACTTTCAACTTGGCCGGGGTAAACTGGGTACGCTTAACCTAAATTAATATTAGGCAGGCTATTTCAAAGAAAGGAGCGCACTGCATGTATATCAGCCAGTATTTCGTCAGCATCAGCGTTTTTGTTCCCGCTGGTTCTTCACCTTCTCGTAGTGCGCCTGTAGACCGTTCTTAGGTCTTTTCTGTCCTGAGTTTTTGGGCTGCGGCGCACTAGCCGCAGCCTTTTTTTATTGTCCGGGCATGAACAAGAGAGGAAAATGAAAATGTCTACAACAATCGAGCCAACCCTTACTTTCGATTTCCGCAAGACCCAGAGCAAGAACCGCCTCAAGGGACTCTGGATGATGATGGAGGATTTCCGCCTTCCCTATTTAGGCGCGACCTTTGCGCTGGCCGGCGCTGCTCTTGCAAAGACATTGACCTACCTGCTCCTGGCCTATTTCACGGATACCGTGATCACCCAGGGACAATACATCGACGGCAATATGAATAAGACCTTCATCCTGATCGGTCTTGGATTTGTGGTCCTGGCTCTTTTCGAGGGCGGTTTCTCGTTTGTCTCCGGACGCCTGGCGGCCTACACCGCCGAGGGGATTACGCGCCGCCTGCGCGACTTCCTCTTCGATCACATCCAGCGGCTGAGCTTCTCCTACCACGCCACCACGCCGACCGGCGACCTGATCGAACGCGTCACCTCCGACGTGGACTCGGTCCGCCGTTTCTTCAGCGAACAGGCCATCGGCATGGGACGGATCATTCTGCTGTTTGTCATCAACTTTGCCGCCATCTACATGCTTAATGCCAAACTGGCCATCATTTCGGTGGTGGTTATCCCATTCATGCTGGTCGTATCGCTCTGGTTCTTCAAGAAAGTGATGAAGCGTTATGAGGATTACCAGGCCCAGGAGGCCGTCCTCTCCACTACCCTGCAGGAGAACCTGTCTGGTGTGCGGGTCGTCAAGGCCTTTGGACGCCAGGAGTATGAGAAGAGCAAGTTCGAGAAGGATAACTGGAAGAAATACCTGAGAGGCAAGTTTCTGCTATTCATGCACTCGATGTTCTGGCCGCTTTCCGACATCGTGCTCGGCCTGCAGATGCTGTTTGGCTTTGTCTACGCAGCGCTCATGGCGATCAATGGAGAGATCACGGTTGGTACGTACATTGCCTATGTTGGCCTTGTCGTCTGGCTGATCTGGCCCATCCGCAACCTGGGGCGAATCATCGTCAATGCATCCTCCGGGGTTGTGTCCTACGGCCGCCTGATGGATGTTGTCAAAAAGGATCGCGAACCGCTCCTCGAAGGCAGGATCCTTCCGGAAGGGCCGGCACAGGGTGATATTGTCTTCGACGATGTTTCCTTCGTCTACTCGGACGGTGAAAGCCGGGTACTGAAGAATATTTCCTTCCATGTGGAGCCGGGACAGGCCATCGCTCTTCTCGGTTCCACAGGATCCGGCAAGACCTCACTGGTCAACCTTCTGCCGAGGTTCCACGAATACACCAGTGGCCACATCCTCCTGGACGGCATCGAATTGAAGGATTACCCGCGTGCCTACCTGCGCCGCCAGATCGGGATCGTGGAACAGGAACCCTTCCTGTTCAGCCGATCGATCCGGGAAAACATTACTTATGGTGTCGGGCGCACCGTCTCGCAGGAAGAAGTGGAGCGTGCCGCCAGGGCCGCCGCCGTCCATGACGTGATCCTCAGCTTCCCGGATGGCTATAACACCCTGGTCGGCGAGAAGGGCGTCACGCTGTCTGGCGGACAAAAGCAACGGGTCACCATCGCACGTACCCTGCTCAAGAACCCACGGATCCTGATTCTGGATGATTCCACCTCCTCCGTGGATACGGAAACTGAGGCCTCGATCCGCCAGGCGCTGAACGAGCTGATGGAGAATCGCACCACCTTCATCATTGCCCACCGCATCCAGTCAGTGATGATCGCAGATTTGATCCTGGTACTGGACAAGGGCGAAGTCGTCGAGATGGGAACCCACAAGGAACTGGTATCCAAAAAAGACGGCATGTACCGCAGGATTTACGATATCCAGACGAAGATCGACGAAGAATTGGAAATGGAAATCTCGCGTGTGAATTGATTTGTCCATCGTGGGAGACCTTGCATACAGGGTCTCCTCCGATGGATTGGAGAATAAAGAATGAGCGACGAACTTATTGAGTTGGAAGAAGAGGAACATACCTCACAATTGACCAGCCCGGTCGTCAAGCGGATTATTGGTTTGCTCAGACCGCATTCGAAATGGGTTGTGGCCTTCATTATCGCGATCATGCTGACATCCATCCTGGATGCCTTCTTTACCTACCTGAACAAGCAGATCGTGGATGTGGCCATCGCGAACTCTGACAGGCAGAAGCTGATGCAGATCGCCCTGGTCTACGGCGTGTTCCAGCTCCTGCAGGCCGGGTTTGTGTTCACATTCATTTACCTGGCCGGTGTGCTTGGCGAGCGCGTCCAGTACGACCTGCGCAAAGCCCTGTTCAATCATTTACAGGAGCTATCGTTATCCTACTACGCCCAGAATGCGGTCGGGCGCCTGATCGCACGCGTTACCTCCGATACGGGACGCGTCTCTGACCTCTTGACCTGGGGCATTGTGGATACCACCTGGGCCGTGATGAACATTACCACCTCCCTGATCTTTATGCTCATTATCAACTGGAAGCTGGCATTGATCGTGGTAGCAATCGTCCCCATCATGCTCTATATTGCAGTTCAATTCCGAAAGAAGATCCT
>JBLMZU010000220.1:0-5201 GCA_050258995.1 Bacteroidota bacterium | reverse complement strand
CCTGGAATGCCTCCCCCAGGGATCGGCGCAGATCGTGGATCATGGTGCGCAGAATGGACAGTGCCGCCGGGCGCTCGTGGTCCGGCCAAAGGAAGGTCAGGAGCTTCTCGCGGCGGGTCGTCCCGCGCTGCGCGGCAATGTAATAGAGCAGCGCCCGGTTCTTGCGGCGCAGGCCTTCCACGCCGCTGCCGTCCAGCGACAGCCGCGGCGCGCCAAAGAGCCGGATCTCAAGTACGGGAAGGTTTTTGCTCATGCCAGATATACCACTACTCGTGCAGAAATATACCGTCCGAGCCAAATGCCCGGGACACTTAGGTTGAGACCTGCCATCGGTCGTTTTGTAAAGTCAAGAACTTTGCGTGGATATGTAATAAAATTCCCAGCCAGGCTGGCACATTCCTGATATCGTTCCAAAACTCTGGCGACCATAAAAGTGCACTTTCTTCCGCTACTATATCATATTATGTCCCTGGTGAAACCGGCTTTTCACCATCGCTGAAATGGGAGAGGGCAGGCGTATGTTCGATCGGGAAAAGCGATTGGAAGTAGAATGAGTCTGCTTTCGAAAAAGCCGGCGAACGAAGTCCTCTCAGGATGGCCGGGCTGTGCATATCTTTTCGACATACCAGCTTGAAGAATAAAATGCTCGCCGACGAAGACTTTCTCACCCGTTTTGGGAAAACACGCGCTGAATTGATCCGCATCGCAGAGGCGCACACGCTGGACGTTCAAGCGTGGCTTGCCTCGCGCAGCCCACGTGCGCAATTCTTTACAGGCCGGGGCATCCACGCTTCGTCGACGGGGATCAAAGTTCCCCTTCTCAATCTCGTGTTGGGATGCAGCTTCCCGGAAGGGACAAGGGAAGCTGAGATCGAGGCAGAGGTCGATGCAGTCACGGATTTTTTGCTAGGCGCAATGTCCCCTGGTATTGGTGGATGAGCGTCGAGCCGTCGCCTGCGGATATCGGCCGGATCCTGCAAAGGCATGGATTTGTGAGCGATGACGATCCATTGCCCGCCATGGTCGCGCCGATCTCTCAACCTATGGAAACCCTCCCGCCCTTTCCCGAGGAGATCCAGCTCTGGCGCGCAGGATCGATGCAGGACCTCGAACAGGCCAGTACGATTCGCCGCCGTGCGTTTGGCTTTCCAGAAGGGCAGGCATTGACATACTTCGAAGAGATGAGTTCCGACTGGCTGGATGATTCCAGCCGGGCGCGGCTTTTCCTGGCAGGCAGGGAAAGATCAGCACCCGTTTCGATCGGGGCGGTGATCAAGGGGGCCGGCATCCCCGGCATCTACGTCATGGCGACTTTGCCGGAATATCATCGCCAGGGATATGGCAGGGCCATCCTGCGGAAACTGCTGGTCGAAGCCGGATCCTTCGGCGGCGACTGCATTGTCCTGACGGCAAGCAAGGCAGGCTTCGGTTTGTATTCCCAGTTTGGTTTTGTGCATCTTTTTGGCTTCCAATTTTACTGGCTCCCGCCATGAACGCTCGCATCCTGAGGGGGGAATTCCAAAATATCCTTCCAGCTGCAGGCCTCCTTCGTTGGGCTGTAATGCATACCGGAAAGGACGAGCTGGCCACATGAAAGCCAGGTAAGATTTGGATCGAACCTCTTGACTTTACCCGGCCGCGGGAGTATAAGGTCCAACGCAAACTAAACCTCGTTAGGCGAGGCGTCTGTGTGGAAAACAAGCCATTGCCCCGAAATGTCGAGAGACACCAAGGGGTAGACCAGGCAGGGTCGGCATAAGGCCCCGCTCAATGTGGCTGGGAAGCATCCCTCACATCCCGCAGTGCTGAAGCTCAACCAGAGAGGCCATGCTCGTAAAATACGAGCTGTTGTTGTCCGTCTGCCTCCTGGTGTGCCATCAGGAGGTTTTTTGTTTGACGCTGCGTCTGGCTGGACCGGCCAAATTCAAAGCGCAGTGTGAAAGGGAACAGCAAATGGACTCGGATAGTCATAGATATTGTCTACCCCCGGCGAGGCGTCCTCCGTCCGGATGGCTTTCTTTCTGTTCCCGATCGGTTCTCCCTATCGAATGATGTGAACCCCGGTGTGCCAGGTTGTCATCCATGCGAGCCGTCCTTCGCCACGAAGGCGGCTTTTTTATTCCGCCCTCCGCAGTACCAGGATTTACCCGTATTTTTAAAGGAGGCTCCCATGACCCAGACCACCCTGACCCGCAAGAACAACTTCCACGGTTTCTTCCAGAAATCCTGGAGGCAGCTGCTCCTGTTCCTGGCCGTGTTCGGCCCGGCCACCATCACCGCCATGGCCGACAACGATGCCACCGGCGTGGCCACCTATTCCATATCCGGCGCACAGCTCGGCTATCCCATCCTGTTCCTCCTGATCATCATCACCGTCCTGCTGGCGATCACCCAGGAGATGGGCATGCGCCTGACCCTGGTGACCCGCCGCGGGCTTGCCGACCTGGTCCGGGAGCGGTTCGGCGTTCGCGCCGCACTGTTCATGTTTGCCGCGCTGTTCATCGCCAACATCGGCACCATCATCGCCGACCTGGCCGCCATCAAGGCCACCAGCGGGATGCTGCACCTGCCGGCCCTGCCGGCCGTCATGGTCGTGCTGGTGATCGCCTTTCTGCTCATCACCCGGGGCAATTACAAAATGACCCAGCGGCTGATGCTCTTCTCCAGCCTGTTCTTCTTTGCCTACATCTTCTCGGCGGTCAAGGCCCGCCCCGACTGGGGACAGGCGTTCGGCAACCTGCTTTACCCGCACGGCGTCCAGGCCACACCGGCCTACCTGAAAAGCTTTCTGATCATCGGCATGGGCGTGCTCGGGACGACCATCACGCCCTGGGGCCAGTTCTTCATCAGCAGCTTCGCCTCTGACAAGCGCATCGACAAAGACCACATGATCTATTCCCAGGTGGAGACCTACTGGGGCGCGTTCCTGACCAACTTCTTCTCGTTCTTCATGATCGTGGCCACCGCGGCCACACTGTTCGTCCACCACGTCCCGCTCACCTCTGGCGAGCAGGCTGCCATGGCCATTGAGCCTTTTGCCGGTGCGCTGGCCGGTAGGATGTTCGCAGCCGGGATCATCAACGCCGGTTTCATGGGTCTGGTGGTGGTCTCGCTCTCGACCGCCTATGCCTTTGCCGAATTCTTTGGCCTCTCCGGCAGCCTGAACGACTCGTTCAAGAAGAGCAAGACCTTCTATATCCTCTATATCGTCCAGCTGGCCATTGCCCTGCTGGTGGTCATGTTCCCGGAAGTGTCCTTCTTCCAGCTCGTGGTGGCAACCCAGGTGGTCAATGCCGTGGCGCTGCCGTTCATTTTCTATTACCTGATCCGGCTGACCAATGACCGCTCGACGATGCGCGAGTATGCCAACAATGTCTTCCAGAAGACGTTTGCCATCGCCTGCACCGTCGTGATCGTCGTGGCCTCCGTCTTCACCATGGCTGCCATGTTCTTCCACCTGTGATCCGGACCGGGGCCAGCCGAGGCCGTTCCGCCTCGACGGGCTTTTCATCCAGGAGAAGGTAAAATCATCGGTGGTGATGCCCGGTTGGGGAAACCGGCAGCGCATGGAGGTTTCTGTGGAAAATGACAAAATACATCTCACCCGGGAGCAGGAGGGGGAAACCTACCTGCCCACACTGTATGGGAAGGCCCTGGACGCCCGCGCACAAGACTCGATCCTGGGTGACCGGTTCGCCGACGAAGCCGTCCGCCGCATCGACCTGGACTTTGCGAAAAAGTACAGGAGCATTGCCCAGGGCGGCGCGGTCACGCTTCCCTTGCGAGCCAGGCTGCTGGATACATGGGTCCGGGAATTCCTCGAGGCCCACCCGGAGTCGACGGTGTTGAACCTGGGCACCGGTCTCGACAGCCGCGTCTACCGCATCGATCCGCCGGCAACCGTCCGTTGGTACGATGTCGACCTCCCGGATGTGATCGGCCTGCGCCGGCGCCTGTACCCGGAGCGCCAGGGCTATGAGCTGGTCTCCTCCTCGGTCACCGACCTGCGCTGGCTGGATGCGATACCCGGAGACAGGCCGGTATCCGTGGTCGCCGAGGGCCTGATGATGTATCTGCCCGAAAAGGAGGGTGTGGCGCTCCTCGACCGGATCACCACCCAGTTTCCAAGCGGACAGATCGCCTTCGACGCCTACAGCCGCTTTACGGTCGGGGTCCTGAACCTGGCAAGCCGGTTTGCAAAGGGCACGGCAGCCGGCTCGCGTGTCCATCTTCCCTGGGGCATCGATGATCCGCACAAGCTCCAGAAGCAGGTGCCGCGTCTGAAGCTGGTCACGGCCGTTTCCTTCCTGACCCTGCCCGAGCTCGTGCAGCGCCTCTCACGCTCGCCGTCCCAAACCAGGATGGCGAATATGATGGGACGCTGGAAGTGGTATCAGAAGGGCATGCTGCACCTGCGCTACGAGTTCTAATCCAGGGCACAGACCCGGAAAAAGTAATAAAACTGCGTGTCCCGGTGTCTCCGTGGTTAAGACGTTCATTATTGTTACGAGGAGGATAGGAGTGAGCAAAAATAGTGCACAGACGAAGGACCAAAAGCCGAAGCCGGTCACCTTTCACACGACCATTCTGCAGACGGGCAGGAACACGGCCGGCATCCAGGTCCCCGAGGAAGTGATCGATAAACTTGGTGCAGGCAGGCGCCCGCTCGTCCGGGTTACGATCGGGAAGTACACCTATCGCAGCGCAGTCGCCGTCATGAATGGCAGATATATGGTCAGCCTGAGCAGTGCTCATCGTGAAGCGGCAGGCGTGCAGGGCGGCCAAAAGGTGGATGTCACCCTGGAAGTGGATACAGAGCCGCGCACGGTCGAGCTTCCTGGGGATCTCCAATCTGCCCTGGTCTCCGCAGGCGCGCTGGAAGCGTTCGAGAGATCGGCGCCATCCATGAAGAAGGAATACGTCCGCCAGGTGCAGGAAGCCAAAGCCGCGGAGACACGCCAGCGGCGGATCGCCAGGATCGTGGAAAAGTTAAGCGCTGGTTGAACCACGACCTGCCGCATCATCTCCTTTCCCTGGTCCGGAGGTAGTACGTTGCTAAAATGCCGGGTGGAACCTGGCATGAAATAAAAATCTTATCAAGTATGTCAGGAGGCTCCTATGGGTAATATTGCGATTCATGGTTTTGGCCGGATCGGCCGCTCGACTCTGAAGGCCGCGCTGAAGGGCGGTTTATTCGTCCC
>JBLMZU010000219.1:0-4423 GCA_050258995.1 Bacteroidota bacterium | reverse complement strand
AGGCCAGCTGGTTGATCGTGTCAGTCTTGGTGCAATCCAGGCCGCCGTTGCTGTTGTAGAACTTCAGCGTGATGCTGGCCGGGTTGCTGGCATTGACGTTCTGGACATACAGGGCCGCATTATAGGACCCATCGAAGGCGCTCTTGAACAGCATCGGAACATAGGCGCTCGTGGTCCCGCTTGTAAAGCCGTTATAGGTCATGACTTCAGCCCCGACATGTGGACGGCCCACAGCGACAATGCGCTGATCGGAGGTAACAACCACACCGCCCACCCAGCCATTAGGCAGGGAACCTGTGTTGCAGGTGACCGAGGGCACCCAATAGCCCCTAGAGGCCAGCGAAGGAATGGCATCCGTCTGCGTACATGACAGAATACCATTGCTGTCATAATACTTCATGGTGATGTTGGCGCCACTACCACCTACATTCTGAATGTACAACGCTGCATTGTATGTTCCGCCAAAAGCATTCTTGAACAACATCGGAACATAGACATTCATGATGCCTACCGTCAGAGTGCCGGGGGTGTAGGAGAAGGTGTAGTCATTCTGCGCGTCTACAGCGCCCGAGCATGTGATCGGATAGGTGCCTGCTGCAGTGTGAGCAGTCGAAACGACACAGGTGGGCGGCGTTTCAATGATGCTACCGGTCTCGCCGTTCACAAATCCACTGTACTGGTAGGTGAAGGTGGGATCCGCTTCGCCGGTAAGCTTGTTCTGATTGTCGGCAGTGACCGTCAGAAGAGTCGGTGTGATGGTTCCCGTGGATACGGTATTCCAGGTATAGGAGTAATCAAGGCCGGAATTTCCATCGTCCACATAACCGGCAGGGATCATGGTTTTGCCAGTACCGGCATCCTTCGTATCATAGGTCTGGGTGAAGTAGGTTGTATCTCCGGTCACCAGGGAACCAGATGTAATCGTGGGAACGCCGGTCGAGCTGGTCGTTCCATTGTAGATCCGGTTATCCGACACAGCGGTGACTGTAATGGGGCGCGGATTGATCGTGATCTGGCCGCTGCCGGTGGCCGGGTTGAGATTTGCATTCCCAGCAAAGCTTACAACGAAATCGTTCGAAACACCAGCATCATAATCGGTCAGGGGGATATTGGATACAGTGGCAAGACCCGTGCCGTCTGTTTTCCCGGTACCGACCAAATTTCCAAAGAGATAGAAGTCGATAAACTGGTTGCTGATGGGAGCTCCGCCGCTGGTATAGGTCAGGGTGGCGCTCAGGCTGGTAGTATTACCATAGATCCCGCTGGCAGCCGCCGGTGTCAGGGTGGTACCGGTGCCAACGACGTTCAGATCGCTTGTAATACTGGTGGCCGCGTAGGTGCCATCTCCGGCAAAACTGGCACATGCCCCGTAGGGGTAATCGCCGGCATTATTGATGCTGGCAAGGCTTGCGTTGGGAAGGGTAGCTGTGCCTGCTGGCGACTGGGTGGCTACATTGCCGACCAGGGTGCCTGTACAATTCCCGTTACTGTCCAGGCCGGTGCCGCCCACATAGAAGTTAATGTTCTTGCCCAGGATGGGCGCGCCGCCGGATGTTGCCGTTAAAGTGGCGCTCATGCTGGCAGTGCCATTGTAGGGACCTGAGACTGCGGCGAGAACAAGGGTGGAGTTGGGTGCTGTGTAATACACCTTCACCTGTACTTGGTCGACATAGATCGCTTTGCCATTGCCCGTGGCGCCGGTGGCGGTGAGCTTCACCATGAAGTTGTTGTTGGTAAAGTCCCCAGCCGTCCAGGTGCGTCCCCAGGTATTGGTGGGACCACCAAGCAGGGTGACTGTATCCGTAGCTGGAAGAGCGGTCAGGAGCGGAGCCGTGTAGCTCGATCCGGCATTGGAGGAAAGAGCCACATTGGCCTGCAGGCCGGCGGTGTATCCCTCCACCTTGACTTCAACGCCATTGATGACGGATCCGCCAGGAATGCCGGGGATGGTGAATTTCCCAAGCCGCATTGCTTTGTTTGCCTTCTGACCCACAGCGTATGAATTGTCCGATACAAAGGCATAGCTCATGTTTTTCCAGCCCTTGCCCGTGGTGGAAGCTGTGGACGGTGATGAATAACCGCTATCTGCTGCAAACGCCGTAAGAACCGGCAGACTTGCGATGACCAACAGGATGATCACGGTTACAACAATTCGAGCAATCGGAGACAATTTTCTATTAGAGAAGTGATTTAACATTTTTCCTCCTAGGAGTAATTCATTATGAGGTTCTTTGATAAGCCGGGTCTATGACCGGTGTTTTGTTCTATGGAATCTTCTGCTTCCTTATTTGATTGGTTTACCTTCTCCAGAAAACTCCTTTCATAGCGACTGCTTCATACCGTATGGATAATTGCGATTTGACCGGCAAAACATGGTTTCTGAGCATTTAAGTTTTCCTGTATCTTCCAGACGACCCAGCGACTGGTATGTGAGTTTTCACAATTATTGTGAAATCGTTTACATATTTGTAAGTACGCATTCAAGACGCCTTTCAAAATTGACAGTTACAAGTTTGCAGTCGCAGAGGAGTTATAAAATGTGACTTACAAGTCGCAGGATTCAGTGTTTACGTCGCAATGCCCCCCTAGCAGGTCCCTGATGGACCAAAAAGCCTTCCAAACAGGGAATATCTCCCGAGTAAAGATGGCTGTCTCAACAACTTTTTCCTTATTGGGATAACTGCCGATGCCTTTAGAGTTTTTATCCCACTCTTCTGAAGCAAGGCCAAGATAACAAATCCATCCATCCATGTCTGCTCCTGTTTCTGTTTTTTCCAATCGGCCATGGGCTATAATCGCAGCACTCATCCCTCTAGAGTCTCCTGATGCACAGGCATGAGGAGGCGTGACAGGTTCCGCAATGACGTATTCCCCGCCTGAATCCTCCAAAATTCTGGAAATCTATTTACTGGTTGCACAATACCCGATGCTGGCGTCAGACATTCGCCGGCGGATGCGGGAGGAGCTGTTCCGCCGGGGGATCATTACGCCGCAGCGCTTCGATGCCGAGGTGAAGGAAAAGGCCATTCTTTCCCAGCAGCGTGAGGGCATTCAGAACGGATTGCTGGAGGAAAACGCCCAGCAATGGGACCTGCGCGTGAGCCGGGTGCGCAGGACCCTGACCGATTTTTACTTTGCCTATAACCTGCCTGTCGAGATCCTCCACCACATCCTGGATGATCTACGGACGTCACAGGTTGCCGGAAGGAACGCACCCGACCACAGCCTGCCATTTAACCCGGAGCTGGCCCCGCTGGAAATGGTATTAAGACAGGCCCAAAAGTATGAAGCGCTGCCCGATGAGGAGCGTGCTTCCATCGACCACCATCTCCAGGAGCTGCGTGTCGTGCTGCTCAAAAGCCTGGTCAGTGACCAGCTGGCTTTTATCCATATTGCCAGGCGCTGGTTCACGGCTGCAGATTTCAATATGATCCTGGAGCGCCGCATCGGGACCGGAAAGATCGGCGGCAAGTCTGCCGGCATGCTGCTGGCGTACAAAATCCTGCAAAACAATGCGCCCGAGATCTTTGAGCAGATTCATCTGCCGCGCTCGTACTTTATCGGTGCGGACGTCTTTTATGACTTCATGGCGGCCAACCAGGTAGAGTTCCTGAATCAGAAATACAAGACGGCCGAGCAGATCCGTGATGATTATCCCAGGATTCTGGAACAATACTCCCAGGGGCGCTTTCCCGAGGACATCGGTGAACAACTGCGCGAGATCCTCCGTGAAATGGGCGACAAGCCGTTGATCGTACGTTCCTCCAGCCTGTTGGAGGACAATTTCGGCATGTCCTTCGCAGGAAAATACATGAGCATCTTCTGTCCCAATCAGGGGACGCTTAAGGAGAACCTGCGCGACCTGACCCTGGCCATCCGCCAGATCTATGCAAGCGTATTTGGCCCGGATGCCTTGATCTATCGCCGCCGCGTGGGCCTGCTGGATTACGATGAGCGCATGGCCATCCTCCTGCAGGAGGTGCAGGGAGAACGCTATCGACAGTACTATTTCCCGGCGCTGGCCGGTGTGGCCTATAGCTACAGTCCGATTGTATGGAATCCGCGCTTTAAGCGGGAGGACGGCTTTATGCGCCTTGTGATGGGCCTGGGCACCCGCGCCGTCGATCGTATCGCCGGCGATTATCCCCGCATGATCAACCTCAGCCACCCCCAGCTGCGCCCTGATGCGACGCCCAAGGCCATCCGCTATTATTCGCAGCATTACGTGGACGCGCTGGATCTGGAACAAAACATCATGACCACTGTGCCGGTGGAATCGGTTCTGGGACCCGATTACTATCCGCTGCGCTGGCTCATCTCGGTCGACGATGGAGAGACGGTCAGCACGCCGCTTTCCATCAGCCGCAACATCGACCCGAAGCATCTGATCCTGACCTTTGACGGCCTTCTGCAGCGCGGTCCC
>JBLMZU010000218.1:0-10441 GCA_050258995.1 Bacteroidota bacterium | reverse complement strand
CTGAATATGGATCTTCTGTATGTCAGGAATGTATGATATTTTGCAATTAAGTCTTGATGGGCAAATGCCGGGTTTAAGCAAGTTTTTGATGTGCCGGGGTTCACAAAGCAGGCAGAGTATGAATCACTGATTGACATCGCCCGTCGCATCGGTTATCCTTGCGGACGTCCGGGCAGGCCCGGCGCGGCAGAGCCTTTCAAACCCCGCCAGGGTCGAGAGACAGCAACGGTACGGAAGTGTCTCTGGGTGCCGCCGGTCGCCTGTCCGGATACTTTTCTTATGAAGTCGGAACGCTGGGTATTCGTTGTTCTCGCACTGCTGGCGGGCATCGGGCTTGGCCTGGCATATGGCTGGCTTGTGGACCCGGTGGACTACTTCGACCTCACCCCCGATACGCTAAAAGCTGATTACAAAGCCGACTATGTTCTCATGGTTGCCGAGGCCTACCGGGCCGACCAGGATCCCGGGCTGGCAGCCCGCCGTCTGGCCGTCTTTGGCTCGCAGTCCCCGTCGGCCATTGCATCCAATGGATTGGCATACGCCCGGACCTCCGGCTATTCGGATGCGGATGTGGTTCTGATCCAGGAGTTGGTGACAGCGCTGCAGGCCTGGAGTGGAATCGGTCCATGAGACGCCTTCCCTGGGAAATTCTGCTTGCGCTTCTCGTGGGGATCGGATTGGGGCTTGTATATTCGTGGATGATCTCCCCTCGACCCGTTATCGACGCGGACCCAGGCTCACTGCGCGTCGACTTCAAGGATCAATACCGCTCCGCCATTGCGGCAGCCTACGCGGCGACGGGAAATCTCCCCCGCGCCCAGGCACGGCTCGCCCTTATAAAAGACCCGGATCCCATCGCAGCGCTGAATGCCCAGGCCCAGCGCATGCTTGCGCAAGCCGGCTCCGCCCCGGCTGCGGACCAGGTGGCAGCACTCGCATCAGCCCTGCAGGAGGGTTCTGCCGGACCTGCATCCGTCTCGAACCAGGTGACGAAAACCACGCCTGTTGTGGAGGAGACGACCACAGCGACCTCCCTCCCCCCCTCCCCCGATATGACCTTTGCCGTGACAGACTCGTCTCCCGTACCCCTTCTGACAGATACGCAGCCGCCGACTCTGCCTGTCGCCCCACCGCGCCCGACGAGAACGCCTGTCCCAACGCCGGACGCTCCCTTCAAGCTCACCGGCCAGGATGAGCTCTGCGACCCCAATCTGCCGGAGGGATTGCTGCAGGTGATCGTATTAAGCTCGAACCGCAGGCAGCTTCCCGGGATGGAGATCGACATCACCTGGGAAGGCAATGCGCAACAATTTTTCACCGGACTGAAGCCTGAGCTTGGCAACGGGTATGCTGATTTCGTGATGACAGCCGATACTTCCTATACCGTCCAGCTGGCTGCGGGGAGTGACATCGCCACCGGCCTGACCGCCCCTACCTGCCAGGCATCCGACGGAGGAACGTTTTACGGAGGATTGAAACTGACATTCCAACAGCCGTAAAATATTCACCCCTGCATACATGGCTGTGGCATTGATAAATAAAAATCCCTTCTCTCGATCGGGAGAAGGGATCAATATTATATTCACCGATTAATGCATGGGATTGTTGTTCGCCCAGTCATTGCCCAGTCTGACCTCGACATCCACCGTGGCGGTCGGATCGGGCTGGATGATGATCTGTGCGTTCGAGGTAATCCCAAACATGGACTGCAGATACTTCAGGGTATAGAGCTTGGGACCGTACAGCACGATCGTCGTGCCGTCGTAGGCGCGGTCGGCGGCGCCTACTTCCGTGACCTGCATGCCCTGTGAGAGCAAATAGTTGCCGGTATTGACTTCCAGGCCCGGTGTGAAGGAGCCGTTCAGGATACGCACACGTGCGCCGTCCGCCTTCATGAGGGCGCCCGGGTCAGACTGATTTGCCAGCGGGCTGACTGCGCCGCCGGTGGTGAAGATCTCGTCGCGCAGCACGCGGATCTTATCCGGAAGAGGCTTCATCACCGCGGCATCCGCACCGCCGAGGGTGGTGTTATCCAGCGCGACCATGCTGTAATCGATCACGCCCTGCTTGATGCTCTCGACGGGAATATCCCTGGCCAGCACGCCCAGACGGAGCGCCAGATCGAAAGGCATGTTCGTCTTAATGCCTGCGGAAAGTTCCTCATAGAACTGCTGTGCCTTGCTGATAAGCACCGGGAAGTTTTCCGGGCTCAGTACTTTGTTACGAATGGCCAGGATCACTTTCTGCTGGCGTTTTGCGCGGCCGACATCCCCTTCCTTGTCCTTGCGGTAACGGGAATAAGCCAGGGCCTTTTCACCATCCAGATGGCGCAGGCCGCAGCAGGTGATTTTGATCTTATCCTTGCCACCACCGATCGGATCGATTCTCAGGTTTTCGTCGTTGTACACATCGATCCCACCGATCAGATCGATAAACCGGGCGAAGGTTTGAAAGTCCACCTGGGCATAGTACTGGATCGGCACACCGATGAATTGTTCAACGGTTTTGCGAGCCAGTTCTGGACCGCCTCCGGGCAATTTACTGCCTTCACCATCAGAATAGGCAGTGTTGATACGGCTATATCCGAAACCTGGAATATTGACCCACATATCGCGCGGAACGGACAGGGTCCCTGCTGTCTTTGTCACCGGATCGATCGTGAGCAGGATCATCGAGTCGGAGCGCGGTGCTCCTTCCCCGGCGATCCAATCGCGGTAATCCAGACCGATCAGCAGAACGGTGATGCGGCTGGCTCCATCCCAGGCGGGAGGCAGATTGCTGGCGGGGACATTGCTCAACGGAGGCGGTGCTGCATTCTCTGCCGTGGCAATTGGCGTTCCCTGCTCGTTGATCGTGGGACCAACCAGGCCGGCGGTCACAGTGCCGCAATCTGACGGGGCACTGCCCGCGAGAGGCGTGATCGTCCAGCAGGTCACCAGACCGCGGATAAAGAAAAAGCCGCCAATCCCCAGAAGGATGACTGCCCCCCAAAAGATCATTTGTCCCACAGAGGGACGTTTGAGTTTGATGTTCTTGAGTGAATTCATTTTGTTCATTGGGGTTTAAGATATATCATGTCGAGACCGAGGCGCTCGAGGCCTTCCTGGGCCCAGTGCTGAAGCAGGGCTGACTCTTCCTGCATGACCTGCATCATGACCGGGATGGCGCGGTGGTCGCGAATTTCGGCCAGGGCCCGCAGTGCATGGATTCGCTGGGATTGAGATCCATTGCCTTCGCCCGGCGCCGGGCGGCGTTTTACCGCATCGATCAGGGAAGGTACAGCCGGTCCCCCGATCCTGACCAGCGCATTGGAGGAAAGGCCTGCCACCATCGAGTCCGGATCGCTTAGGGCGCGAACGAGTGGCTCGACCGCGGCTTCATCGGGTTTGCCAGCCAGTCCCAGCGCGGCACACTGGCGCACTTCGGGGGCGGGATCGCCAAGATAGGGGACCAGCCATTCGGCCGGTGTATGAGGCGAGGAGGCCAGGACGCGCAGTCCCCACCAGCGCGTGTCTACATCCGGGGAGCGCATCATGTCTCGCAAGGCAGGAAGCGCATCTTCGCCCATTTCCAGCAATGGGGAGACTGCTGCTTCGGCACGCGCTTCATCCCCGCTGGTCAGCTCCTCCAACAGGTTTTCCAGAGCCGCCACGTTATTTTGCAGGGGGCGGAACGGGGAGCTCGTCCTCCGCCGTCTTTACCCACTTATCCCCTTCCTCAATCAGCATGACAGGGATGTCATCCACAATGGGATATTTGCGGCCGCAGTCCTTGCAGATGAACCAGGCATCCTTGAAGTACTTGAGCTCGCCGCCTGTTGTGCGCACGCAGTTGGGACAGCGCAAAATTTCGATGAGTGTTTCGCTTACCATTCATGCTCCGTTTCTACCGCTTATTTGGTCAATAAGCTGACTTTTCATGGTCCACAGGCTGAAGTTCAAATCTCAAGATAATTAAAAGATGTCGCACCCTGTGAATTGGAAAATTGTACCATGCAGTGACATTGATCGCCTCGGCTACAGGGACCGCCCGTTGCTCTGTTCCGAGCTGGAGCAGCTTATGAGGCTGGATTCCTGCAAAGATTCTTTTCTTCCGCCAGCTTTTCAGGATTCTTTGAATCGGGCCCATACTGGCAGACAGCCTGCCATGGCTGGTAATGAGTGACGAACTGGTCCTGGAACAGGACCCCGCCGCCGCGCATCACCGTGCGGGTGACCGTGACATCCGCGCCATTGGCCGCCCAGTCGACCTGTTTGATCTGATTCTTACCCAGATCGGGATTCTCTTCGAAGGAAGGCGCCGGTGCGGGCACAACATTCGTCACGCCGCTGGTATCCCAGGTCACCGTACGTCCATCGGACGTGGAATAGAACTTCCAGGTCAGCGAAGCGCTGCCCATGTAGGTCTCCATCAGGATCCAGTAGGGTGTGTCATTGGTGAACTTGAAATCCACCAGCGGGAAGTAGACGGTCGCATCCATGCCGGCCAGGCTTGGGTCAATACCGCCGCTGGGGGTTTGTTCATAATAAGATACCCGGTAAGCATGCGGGATCCGCTCGACGATCGGGTATCCGGCATTGAACACCGTACGAAAGAGCGTGGTACTGACCTGGCAAACGCCTCCCCCCACACCCTTGATGGTGCGCCCACCGTAGATGATCAGGGCCTCGGCAAATCCGTTCTCCAGGCTGACATCACCCATGTGCTCGCCCATGGAAAAGGTCTCACCGGGGGCGACCAGGATGCCATGGAACTGGCTGGCCGCCGCCTGGATGTTCTGCATGCGCTCGGGGCTGGAGCCGTAGAAATAGGAGGTCTGTGCGGAGACCAGCTCCGTAATGCCCAGTTCCTGGGCGGTGGCCGTGGATGCAACTCGCGGCTGTTCCTCGCTGATCACCAGCGGGACGGAGTGCTCGCCGCGCAACAGCGCGTCATTAATTGCAGTGATACTCCCGTCGATATCCAGCGTGCGCCCGACCTTGGATTCGGCCATCAGATCCAACTGGCGGGTGTTGTCATTGAAAATGAACTTTGCATCGGTAGCCTTGCGGTCCAACTGCTCCTTGATCGGCACGAGCAGATCGCGGAGGCCATTCTTATTCAAAACCACCTGCACCCCATTTGCCCCGCGCTCCACGCCAAGCATTTTGGCCAGATCATCCTGGTTATAAACATAGGGAGCCGGGTCGCCCTGGGCTGCATTCGGGATGGTCAGTGTGAGCGGCTGGCTCAATAGCTGCCTGGCCATGTCAGCTGCTGCGCTTACATCCAGCACCTGCGGCTGGACTTCCTTCACCACCAGCGGCACCTCACCATCCGAAAAAGTCTGCATCTGCGCGGCCAGGTAGACCAGGGTCGCGTCTACTTTCAGCTGCCGGCCCACCTGCCCGGGCGTGGCCACGATGTTGGTGCCCTGGATATCCAGGCCGCCCTCGGTCACAGGCTGGTTGATCTGGGTGGAAAGCTGATTCAAATAAAAGGAAGCGACACGCTGGTCGAAGATGATCACAGGAGGGACCCGTGCGCCAACACTCACGGCACGGAGCTGACCCGATAATGCCCCGAACAAGCCGCCGCTCCTGCCCGTCTTATAGGCGGTCTTGGCGCTGGTCGAAGGATCGAAGACCATGCCCAACTCTGCAGGACTCGCCACCCAGGCGTTCTCACCGTAACGCAAAAGAACCTTTCCCTGCATGGGATAGGATAACGTCTCGTTGAGCTTGACTGCGGCATCGTTGGGAGTCAGGCCCGAAAGATCGACGCCGGCCACCGAAACGCCCGGAAAGATACGTCCGGCGTACACAAGCTGGTATCCCAGAACCCAGACAACGACGAGCATAAAGAACAGGGACACGCCTGCGATCACGGCGACAGCCAGCTGCGAAAGCACGGGAGTTTTTTGATAAGGTTGGGAAATGGTTGTCATTCGATTAATGTTTATTGTTACATGCACCATCCCGAAGCCTGGCAGACAAAAGCGCAGGACGGGAAGAATTAGATGAAGAAATCTCTGGATATTACCGAAAGATTATACCCTGTTGAATATATCGAAACTTAATTGGAGATGAGTATGAAAACCCCGGCTCCTGACCTGGGGGCGCGACGTCTAATAAGACGCTTCCAGCGATGAATTGTTCCAGGCGAAAATCGTCCCAAGGATCACAAGGAGGAGGACGGAACGCCTAGCCCTTCGGGACGTTTGATCTGCCGGGAATGAGCATCGGCGTTGCAGAACGATATCTTGCATATTCATCGCCAAACTCACAAATCAGCTTTCGCTCTTCGAACACGATCCCGATCAAAATATAGCAGGTGAGCGCAATATCGACAACAAAAGAATTCAAGGACATGCTCGGAGAGAGCCACAGGACCAACAGGCTGAACGTATAGAGTGGATGGCGGACATAGCGGTATAAGCCACCGGTCATCAAGGGTCCCTTCTTCTCCTCTTCAAAGACCTGGCGTATGCCTGCAAAAGACAACAGATCGGTCTGGAAGGCGGCGGCGATCAACAGGACGAGGGAAACGCCCTGTCCCAGACGCATAAGAAGGCTGAACGGCGTGGGAATCTGATACAGGAGCCTGTCAGGCAGAACGCGCATGAGATACAGGATGGGAAGAAAACTGATCACAGCAAATAGATTGTAGAGCAGACGATACAACCTCATAAATCCGTCCCCGAACGTACGGCGGAAAAAATCCTTGGCTTCGTTTGAGGCAAGCAATGAATGAAAAACTCCCCAGAGGGCGATGGCAGAAAGCAACCAGATCATTTTTCCCTTTCCGAGTCCATATGGCGTGATATCGATTTGCTTAAACAGGCACCGCGCTGAGACATCCACCAAAGCAGACGTATCAACGCGGCTGGATTTTACTCGTATCTAACTGCTTTTTCTAATTGACAGCACCGAAGGCAGGGAGCTCCACAGTGTCGCTTCCAGACCGCAGGATGTAATGGGGCATCCAGGCCACGCCGAACAGGGTGACAAAGACATCGGTTTTCTTTGGGACAACCGTTACCTCCGTCATATTACTGACCACCTTGCCCCATCTATCCTGGATCTCGGCGATCATCTCCTGGCGCTGCCTTTCGAGCTCGGCGATCTGGGTTTTAAAATCCTCAATCGCATCCTGCGACTCTTCCACGTCCGCCTTGGCCTGCTCGGTCAGCCGGCGCTTGCTCAACGAAGAGGAAAGCCGGCTTGCCTTCCTTCGGCCGCCAAAAAGACCGGTGATATTCTCGAAATGGGTTCCCATTTCCTCCATTTTTCGGTTCGAGAGCTCGGCTTCATCCTCACGGAGCTCGCGATTTTCACGCAGCAATTTTTCCTCAAGCACTTTGATTCGGCGCAGGACGGTGGCTTCCTTTTTCTCAACCTCCGCATCCCGCGCATCCCGGGCGGCATCTGCACAGGCCTTCATAAATTCGGCCTGGCTGATATCGGGACCTGCAAAGACTTTGAGAGCCTGGTTGGCGCGCGCCTTGACAGCGCTGGTTCTGTAGACCCAGTCGGTAAAGTCCTTCTGCAAGGCGGTCATCAGCTTGGTATCGTTCAGCGGCGCGTCGACCGTTCCAAAGCGGGCGGAGGGGAGTGGAGAAGTATCCACATCCTCAAGCGAAGGACCCTGATAGACATAATCCTCCCAGCGAACGGTGCCGCGCTTCTCCACCTGGTCCACCAATGCCGTGCGGACGATTTCAGTGTCCACACCTAGCTTCCGGTCGAGGATGCGAACGCGGGCGGAGGCCAGCAGGGTGGGACGATAGATTACGCCTTCGATCATGACCTCGGCCGGCATGGTCTGCCGCGCTGCAGAGAAAGCCTCCGGCAGGCTGTAATTCTGGGGCAGGTAATATTCCTTGATCCAGGCCGGGATCGGCGGCTTGGTCACACTCCCATCCGCAGTTGTGCGAGGCAGAGGACTGGGCGGGACCGGTACCCTGCTCATGACGGTGGTCGGCTCAAGATCCGGAGCAGAGACGGAGGCAGCAGGCATCGTCGCACTCAGCGGACGGCTGGGCTGCGTATCGCCCGGGTCGATCGCCGGCTCGACAGGCCGGATGCCTGCAAGCCGGTTCAATGCCGGGATCTGTGTCCGGGTCATTGGCCCGGCCAGGAAGTTCATCGCCCAGCGGCTCTGGAACAGCACGGGTTCGGGGGCGTGGATATTTTGCATGATGAACACCCGCTTCCCTAGCGAGGAGATAAGCTTGTCGAAAACAGAACGGGAAAGGCCCCCCGACGCGCTCTCCAGGCCGTCCAGCAGACGGTTCTTATCCTGCTCGGTCTGCAGCTTGCCAATGAACCAGGTGCCCGCGTTGGAGAGAGCCTTGTAATCCAGGTCGACAGGATTTTGTGTGGCCAGCAGGAGGCCAAGACCGAATGCCCGGGCGCTCTTCAACATGCGCAGGAGCGGCTGCTTCGAAGGTGGATTACGCTGGGGAGGCAAATATCCAAAGATTTCATCCATGTAGAGAAGTGCCCGCAGCGAGGTGGCGCCGCTCTGGGTCCTCATCCATGATTCGACCGCCGAAAGCAGGAGCGTGATGAAGAACATCCGCTCGGCATCGGCGAGGTGGGCAAGATAAAAAATATTATGGCGCGGGCGGTTATCCTCCGTATAGAGCATGGACTGGATGTCGAGTGACTGTCCCTCGCGCCAGACCTCAAAAGCCGGCGCAGCCAGAATGTTGTTCAAGGCCATGGCCAGTTCCATGCGGTCCTTGGCCGGGAAGAAGGTGTTTACCGGGAAGGCACCCAGTTTTTCGAACGGTGGATTCTGGGTCTGCAGAATCAGCTCGGCAAGCTCGATATCCTTCCCCTGGCTCCAGTAGGACTCAAAAATATTGGCCAGCAAAATATGCTCACGCGAGCGGATCGGGTCCACATCGTCATACCCCACCAGCCCCAGTAACGCTGTGACCGTACTTGCAACCTTTTCACGCAGAGACTCGCGATTGCTCTTCCAATCCAGTTTGGGCGCGGCCAGGGACGAGAGCACACTGACCGGGAGGCCCGAGTCGGAGCCGGGCGTATAGATCGCAAACTGCGCGGCATTCCTGAGAGCGAGGATCTCCTGTTCAGAAATATCCCACTCCCGCAGCCCGATCCGCCAGGAGGTGGATGCATCCAGGGCCAGCTGTTCAAGAGTCTTGCCGGCACCGTGCGCCATCTCCAGGTCGATCCACGGCTGGAAGTCCTGCGGCGCAAGGTCGGGAAAGTGCAACAAAAGGTTCGTCAGATCCCCTTTGAGATCGATGATGATGGCCGGGATGCCCTTTAGCGCGGCCTCCTCCAGCAGCGTAATACACAGCCCGGTCTTGCCGGAGCCGGTCATGCCGGTGACCACGGCATGCGTGGTCAGGTCGGCCGGGTCGTAATACACCTTTTCAGTTGTTGTAGTCCTGGTAATGGGATCGTAGGCGCGTCCGAGATAAAAATGCGAGTCGGTCATCCAGTACTCCTAAGCCTTTCATCTCTTTCTCCCCTCTCTGGGAGAGAGGGGCCGGGGTGAGGGAGAATTAGAACGAACGTGCTAGGTGCTTAATGTACTCCATTTTAAGGCAACTTACAAGTCAGTGAGAGCCCGATAAAAGAGACGACCCTGGGCCGCGGAAAAACGGCCAGGGTGAATGGCTTGTGGGGTTTCTATGACAAAGCGACACGGACGTGGCGATGCGAACAATCCATTAGAAACAACTGCGGAGGGATGGCCTCCGCAGTTGTTTTTTCCTAGTCATTGCCTCCACCCCCTGCGCTGCTATCGCTGCCTCCTCCCCCGCCGCCATGATCGTCACTACCGCTGTTACTATCGTTATGGCTGTCGCTCGTGCCGTCCTTACTTCCGCTATTATTCGAGTCTCCCACGCCGTCCGAGCTGACGGGTTGGAATTCGATCTTCGTCACGATGAACACGCCATTCGCATCGTAATAACCTTCCACTTTCGCAGAAGCGCCGACCTGGGGAGTGCCCGAAATCTCAGCACCGGACATGTTCAGGCTCTGGCCGTTCACGGTCAGTGTATTGCCGCTAAGCGAGTCCACAGTGCCGTTCAGGGAGGATTTCCCGGAGGCCGAATCATCGTCGGAAGATTGTGTTTCCCTGGCTGTCGGCGACTGATCTTCCGATTCAGCCCCGGAACCCGCCTCACCCGGTTCAATACGGCTTTCCGGTGTCCCGTGCGCGGGGGCGGTCAAATCATCTTCATCGAAATCAGGGAGCGGCATCCCGGCCGGGAGCAGTTCGATATGCTCGGCCAGCACGGTGCCGTCCGCCTGGGTAAAACCGCGCACACGGATGGCAGCCCCAATTGCCACCGTCTGTCCGCCCAGGTCCGTCTGGGATGAGATCTGAACCGGGACTTTTGAGACCATCCAAAGGTTCCCGTTCTGACCCGTGAGAGTACCCGCAAAATCTACTTTCGCCGAACGTCTTTCCG
>JBLMZU010000217.1:0-9474 GCA_050258995.1 Bacteroidota bacterium | reverse complement strand
GCGCCTGGCAATACCAAACCTGCCTGGCACGAGCTGGCACGCCTCGCAGCGGGCGGAACACCCCACGAAGGCATCTTCCACGCCGCATTGGACTTCATCGACGCGCGTAAGGATTGCTCCGATTTTGTTCTACACGGAATGTTGCGCCTGTTATTAAGCAAGGAGTTGGATCAGGGCCGGTTGTCCAGGGGCCTGCTCTCCAGGACAAAACAAACGATCCTGAAATTCAAGTACTTTCCGGACGAACCCGGCATCGACTCGTTGTGCACCTGGACGGAAAATCACTACATTCTGTATACATCTGCTGCCTACCTGGCCGGCCAGCTGTATCCGGACGAAGTGTTTACGAATTCGGGAGAGACCGGGCGACAAAAGGCGGAGAAAAATCAACGGCGTATTCTGCGCTGGCTGGAGCTACGCTTCCATACCGGTTTCAGCGAATGGCTCTCGCACGTTTACTATGACGAGGACCTGACGGCCCTGCTGGCGCTTTACGATTTTGCCAGGGATGGCGAGATCCGCTGGAAGGCAGAAATGGTGCTCGATCTTTTGGTGTACGATATTGCACTCAACTCATTCAAGGGTGTATTCGGCTCGACGCATGGACGCGCCTATGAAAACACCAAGAAATGGGCATCCAACGAGGGAACGACAGACGCATCCAAGCTGCTGTTCGGCACAGGCATCTTTTCGGGATACGACAACATGTCCGCGGTCGCGTTTGCTTTAAGCAATTATCGGCTGCCGAACGTAATCGAACAGATCGCAAATCAAACTCAATTCGAGAACCGCCAGCGGATGGGCATCCGGCTCGCCGAGATGGAGAAATGGGGCCTGCACCCGGACAACTTTGAGGATGGCATGTTGTACCTGACATTGGAAGCCTATCTCCATCCCAGGACGATCGCGAACACGCTGCGCATGTTCGATACCTGCAACTGGTGGCAAAATTCCTTCCTCAGCGATTTCAAGCCCTACAAGGGGTTATTAAAATTATTGGGGAAACTGGGTGGGCTGCCTCTTCTTGCCCGTTACCTGGAGCGGGATGTATGCCGCAACACGCGCGAGGAAGTTAACATTTATACCTACAAAACTTCCGCTTACATGCTCTCCACCGCCCAGGACTATCGCAAAAGCTACGGCGGGGACCAGCAGCATATCTGGCAGGCCACGCTGGGTCCGGAGGCAGTTTGTTTCACTACCCACCCAGCCAGGATCGAGGGCGTTACGCCGAACTACTGGGCGGGAAGCGGACTGCTTCCACGCGCGGCTCAATATAAAAATGTGGCGATCATTATTTACAACATCGAAAAAATTCCGGCCCTGTATGTGCGGGTCAGGCACTTCTTTACACATGCCTGGCTGCCAAAGGATCAGTTCGATGAAATGATCGAAAAGCATGGCTGGATTTTCGCCCGCAAAGGTGAGGGATATCTTGCGCTGCGATCCCAACATCCATATGCATGGGGAACCTATCGAACCGAAACGGGAGACCGGCAGGGTTCGCAAAAACCTTTACGGTCTGACCAGGAGGTCATCGCCAACGGTGCACAAAACATCTGGCTCTGCCAGATGGGCTGCAAAACAGATGAGGGGCCCTTCGCTGACTTTGTTGAAAAGGTCTCTTCTGCAGAGATTGTTTTCGATGGGTTGAATGTTCGATATCGCTCGCCCGGCCTGGGATCCATCCAATTCGGGTGGGACCTGCCGCTGTCTGTGGGTCATACGGAAGTCTCATTACACGATTATCCCCGTTACGATAACCCGTATTCCAAAGTGGGTTTCAACGCGGAGACAGTCAAAATTGCCACCAAAGACCACTCCCTGACTCTGAACTGGGGAACCGGTGAGCGGGAAGACTGCTGAAAAAGGGGACGGCATCCAATCGACACTGCAGGTCGGCAGCCCTGCAAAATTCCCTGTCTTTGCAGTACCTGGAGAGGGCAGAACGGAAGTGTAGAGTCACTGCGCAAGGAGGTGGATTCAAAAGGGAGTCTTGCGTGGTGCAGGCGGGCTGTGCGGCCATCGGATCCCGGTGGTTCAGCTTCTTCGCTCTTCACGGAGAATGAAACCAGCACGGGATGCCTGTTTGGCCAGCCCCCGGTCACGGATGGGATTAATAACTATTTTGCCTGGCAGAAAAAGCTGCTCGTGACCTTCTTATTGGCTGTATCAAATCTTTTACAGAAGCTTTAAAATTGCTTTACCGTTGCTTCATATAATAAATATATACTGATACAGCTGGTACGTCTTTGGATGCACGCATTGGAGGCAATTTTATGGTTACAATAGTTGAAAAGGCTCGTTGAGAATTCATGGCAAAGATCCTCGTCATCGATGATGAACCCTCCATCGTCAACCTGATCAGCGCGTATTTAAAACCGGAAGGGTATGAAGTCCATACTGCGATGGATGGACCGGCAGGCCTCAAAGCTGCACGCGCCTATAAGCCGGACCTGATCATCCTGGATATTATGCTGCCCGGCATGGACGGACTGGAGCTGCTCTCCCGCCTGCGCCGCGAGTCGGAAGTGTACGTCATCCTGCTTACGGCCAGGACCGAGGAGACCGACAAGATCGTGGGACTGTCGGTCGGCGCGGATGATTATGTCACCAAACCGTTCAGCCCGCGCGAGCTAACGGCCCGCGTCAAGGCCGCATTAAGACGCATCCAGACGGGGGCAGGCCCGATGTCCGAATCGAACGTTTATGCCTTCCGCCATCTTCGCATGGATACGGGCGCCCGCACCGTGAGCGTGGACGAAAATCTGGTCGACCTAACCGCCATCGAGTTCGACCTGTTAAAGGCGCTGGTCGAGAACCGGGGGAGAGTCCTTTCCCGCGAACAGCTGCTCGAAAAGGTCTGGGGAGCGGACTACTTTGGGGAGCAGCGCGTCGTGGACGTCCACCTGGGGCATGTTCGCCAAAAACTGGGGGATGAGGACCTGATTGTAACCGTGCGCGGGATCGGTTATCGCTTCGAGGATGAACAGCTATGAGTGAGGACTCCTGATGGACTACTTCCGCCGTCACCTGGGTGCAAAACTCCTTCTTTCCTACCTGGCGATTGTCGCGGTGGGTGTCCTGGTATTGATCGTGGCCAGTCAATTTCTACTGCCCGCCTCGTTCGATCGCCACATGGCAGCCATGGGCATGGGACTTGGGCAGGGGGCCGGCATGGGCGGCATGATGGGCAGCCAGGGCCAGGGGGGCGGAAGGATGTCCCAGCTTTATCAGGATTTCCGGGCTGGTTTCAACGAGGCGCTTTTGTACGCCACACTGGCTGCCATCGTTGTGGCAGTCGTGCTGAGTCTCTATCTGAGCCGGAACGTGGTCGCACCCATACAGGCCATGTCACTTGCTTCGCAGCGTATCGCCGACGGGCGTTATGACGAGCGGGTAGGGGTGCAGGGAGAGGATGAGATTGCCCAGCTTGCGGTGCACTTCAACAAGATGGCCGTGAAGTTAAGCCAGGTGGAGGCGATGAGACGGCAGCTGATCGGGGATGTGAGCCATGAACTTCGCACCCCGCTCACAGCGATCAAGGGATCCATGGAGGGATTGATGGATGGCGTTCTCCCGGCAACCGGGGAGACCTTCCAGCAGATCCATGCCGAAGCAGACCGCCTCAACCGGCTCGTGGATGACCTGCAGGAGCTGAGCCGTGTCGAGGCGCGCGCGTATGAGCTGGAACTACGACCCCTGGACGTTCACTCCCTCGTTGAGACCATCGCCAGGCGACTCTCCACGCAATTCGAAGCGCGGCGGATCGTGCTGGACCTTGATCTGTCTCCTCATCTCCCGCCTGTTCTTGCCGACGAGGGACGCATCATCCAGGTGCTGACAAATCTCACGGGCAATGCTCTTCGATACACTCCGGAAGGGGGCCGGGTCACGATCCGTGTCAGGCAGGCTGGCCAGGCGCTGCAATTCTCCGTCCAGGATACCGGGATCGGGATCCCGCCGGAGCATCTCCCGCATATCTTTGACCGATTCTATCGCGTCGACAAATCCCGCTCGCGCCAGGCTGGCGGCGGAAGCGGCATTGGGCTGACGATCGCCCGCGCCCTCGTCGAAGCCCACGGCGGGCGCATCTGGGCGGAATCAGGAGGGGCCGGGAAGGGAAGCATCTTCCACTTCACACTGCCGGTTGCAGAATAACAGGCATGATTCAGGCCCTTCCAAAACCTGTTCAACCGATCATTGAAAGTTATGTCGGGCAACTACAAGGAAGGCTTCCCGGTCTGATCTCCGGCGTATATCTTGTGGGCTCCATTGCGCTGGGGGAGTACAACGAAAAATTTAGCGATATCGATTTTATAACTTTACTGCAACGGCGCATGACTCCCGTGGAATGGAAGATCATTTCCGACGTTCATCAAGAACTTGAACGAAATTATCCGAACGGAAATTTATCGGGAAGCTATATCCAGGCGGGCGACCTGGGCAGGGTCGGCAGGCTCATCGAGCCTGCTCCCCATTATCAGGATGGTGCTTTTCATTCGAACAAGCTGACGGAGTTAAGCCTGGTAACATGGTGGGAACTGAAGAACCATGGCATTCCGTTGATGGGGGAGAGACCCGAAAGTCTGCCCTTCACAGTGGATTGGACCCTGCTGGTCTCACAGATGATGGAGAATCTGAATTCCTACTGGGCGGGCTGGACCAGGCAGCCCAAACGCATCCTTGTTTTGTATTCCGATTGGGGCATCCAATGGGCAGTTACCGGGGTCCTGCGCCAGTTCTATACCTTGAAGGAAAATTCGATCACAACCAAAGTAAAGGCAGCGAGATACTCAATTGGTTGTGTACCCGAACGCTGGCACCCCCTGATTCAAGAGGCAATCAACATCCGGGAAGGAAATAACAAATCCTTGTATCGCAGTAGAACGAACAGGGTTGTGAAGGCAGTCGATTTTTTAAAGTACATCGTCAAGACGGGCAACGCCATTTATGACAAAAAACGGACCAGGCCTCCTCAAAACAGCGGCACATAAAAATGCCGCTGTTTTGATTCTCAATCGATAGACGCACTGCCTTATCTGCCGTACTTTTCCCTCAGCTCCTCGGCAGCTTCATTGAGTTCCCTGGCATTTCTCTGGATCTTTTTGATCGCCGAAACCACATCGTCCACGCCCTTCTGGCCGGCTCGGAAAATGTTTTCACCCAGCCAGACGGCCTCGTGCTCGCAGGCCTGCTCGGCGGCCGGGAGTTTTATGTTTTTGAAATCGAAATATTCGGGGAAGGCATTCGGAACGGCCAGTTTCGATTTTTGCGGCTGGAACAGGGTGTAGTTGTTCATCGCTTCATAGCCGACCCAGGTCTCGATCCCTTCGGCATCCAAAGCGCCGCAGAGCAGGTCATGCTCCATGCCAAACTCCTCGGGGTCGATGGCAAAGATATAGCGGTAGAAGGACCGCGTGGTATGGCGCGGGTCCCGCTTGAGCAGGCGGATGCCGGGGATCTCGCTGAGTGACTCGTCCATATAGTCCGCCATGGCTTCCCGCTCCCTGGCCTGGGCGGGGAAGCGCTCGATGCCCACCAGCGCCAGGGCAGCCGCGATCTCGCTCAGCCGGTAGTTCCCACCGACCTGGAACTCCTGGGTGTAGTCTTCCTCACCTCCACCCAGCGCGTGCGGCCGTCCGCAGTCGATGATCGAGGCCGCTTTTGCAGCCAGCTCGGGGGTGCGGCACAGGAGCATGCCGCCTTCGCCGGTGGTCAGTGTCTTCGAGGATTGCAGCGAGAAGGAGCCGAAGTGCCCGATCGTGCCCGCGCCGCGGCCGTTCCATTTTGCACCGTGGGCATGAGCGCAGTCCTCGATCACGACTAGGTTGTACTTTTCGGCCAGCGCCATGATCGCATCCATATCGGCCATGTTGGAGCCAAGGTGCACCGGGATAATGGCCCTGGTTTTTGGCGTGATGGCCTTTTCGGCCGCGATGGGGTCGAGACAGTAATTGTGCGGGTCGATATCCACGATCACCGGGATCGCGCCTGCCGCCATCGGTGCAGAGGCTGTCGCCTGGAAGGTGTACCCCGGTACGAGCACCTCATCCCCCCAGCCGACGCCCGCGGCGCGCAGGGCAACTTCCATCGTCACGGTGCCATTGGCCATCGGCACCGCATACCCGCCGCCCTGCATCTCGGCGAATTTTTTCGCCAGCTCGGCCGTCCTGGGTCCCGGGTACGGATACCCGCCCCAGCGCCCGGACTTGATCACTTCGGTCACGGCGTCGATATCCCGCTGGTCCCAGACCGGCCATTCGGGATAGGGCTCCGTGCGTGTTTTCGATCCACCTAGAATTGCTAATTCAGACATGTTGATATCTCCTTTTCACGATGACATGTGTGTTTATTCATAGAATCTCCGAAAGGAATAAAAGGCTGCAGGTCCGACCGGCAGCTACTCCGGCAGGCGAGGGTCCGGGAAGAATTTCGGCAGGTATTGTTTGTTGGCTTCGAGCAATTCCTCCAGCATCTGCTTCGCCTGCGGAATCGTCAGGCGGCTCGAGAGGGGATCGCTCAACAGGACCTGCAGGGCAAGCTCCCGGCTGCCGGTCAGCGCGGCCTCGAGGGTCATCTCCTGCTGGCGGACATGATGCTCCAGGATATTTTGCACACCGGCGGGCACCTTTCCATACGCGATGGCATGCGGACCGGTTGAGTCGATCACTCCATTCGTTTCGACAACTGCATCCTGAGGCAGGTTGGTGATCTGTCGATTGTTTGGCAAATTCATGATACCGGTATATTTTCCTCCACAGGCCAGCGCGCGGATGATCCTGTTTGCCGCTTCGGTGGAGATGTCGCCCATGAAAGGCTGGAGCTCCGTCTCGCCGCGCAGCATCGACTCGATCATCATCTTCGCGAACATCTCCATCCCCATGCGGTCCTCAATGCTGGTCAGTTTGATCCCATAATCGGCGCCCCAATGGGTGGCCTCATTGATGAAATGAGGAAAGAACTCTGCAATATGCCTGTCCCCGGCAGCCGGAAGGGCGCCGTAAAGCTTCAGCAGCGTGGATTTGACCCTGGCATGATCCGCAAAGACAGAGCCATCATTTTCATCCACCCGGATCTCGCCGCTGAGGACCCTGTCTGCGATGACTGCCAATGCATCCCAGGCGTGCTTTCCATCAGCGTACAAATCTGTCACCCAGATCAGGTGATTGACGCCTGCAATCCGGGCTTCGATCTTTTCAGGGGTCGTACCAAAAATGGCAGCAAGATGTTGGCGTACACCGATCCATTCATGGCACAGGCCCACCACCTTCACGCCCTGCATGGCCAGGACGCGGGTCAGGACCGTCATCGGGTTGGTGTAATTCAGGAACAGTGCCTGCGGGCAGATCTCCATGACCTTGCGGCCGATCTCTGCCACAACCGGGATGTTCCGGAGCGCGCGCGAGAGTCCACCGGGCCCGGTCGTATCGCCGACCGATTGCTGGATCCCATATCTCGCGGGAATCTCCAGGTCGGGGCGCATCGACTCCAGCCTGCCGGTCGTAATGGTCAGGATGACAAAATCAGCACCCTGCAGGGCCTGCTCCAGCGACAGAGTCTTCTCCAGATGAAAATCGAGGTTGAAATCTTCGATCATCTTTTCGCCAAGCTCGCATACCAGGTCCAGGCGGTCCTGTAGCAGGTCCTCGAGGACCAGGGTCGAGCCCTGCAGCTCAGGCGTAGCAAAGATATCCCGCAGGAAGGTAGGCCCCCAGGTATAGGAACCACCGCCAACGATCGTTATTTTTGTCATTCTCACTTAACCTTTTGCTTGAAAGCGAGTCCAGGGAATGAGATCATCCTACGAGCTCCTTTGCAGTTTGGACAATTTTCTCCCGGACGGAATAGCCATCAAAGCCTGCCTTTTCCATGCCGAGGATCACCGGGCCGACGACCGGCGGCCCGTCGAGGCGGATCAATTTTGCGCGCGAGCACTGGGAAAGGATCAATTTATGCATGGACGCCGTAATGATGTCGCCCGCCGCAAAAACACTTCCCGATTGGATGACCTCGACCTCATCATTTTCCATGCCGATCTGGCGGGCGACCGAGACTGCCAGCCAGCCCAATTCTTCCCCGGACCATCTCATCACCTCGATGGCGGCCTGATCGCCTTCCCGTGCAGCCTCCGCAACCTGGATGGCGAGGTAGGGATATAAATGATAGAAATGATTGGAGAGGCCCTCCATCAGATCCATCTCGCTCTTTGCATCGGTCGCTTCCAGAAAGATCCGGGTAAGTTTTGTGGGAGGGATGCGCCTGATCCAGGCATAGTTGACGAATTGCAGGGCGCGGAAAACGATCTCGATCGCCCCGCCGAATTCACCGAACTCGATGCCGTTCCCCACCACACGTCCCTCCTGCCCGTTACGACCGCGTCCCCGGCAGTTCACGCCCGACCCGGCCGTGACATTGACGCCGATCCCACGGGTTGCGGCGGCAAACAATCCATTCCAGCCATCGTTGACAACTTCCAAAGGGCAGACCAGCCCCAGGGAGGCGATGACCTTCAAGTGTTGCTCGTGATCGGAGGGAAAATCGTAGCCTGCCACGCCGAATCCTGCTCCCACGATTTGCGCCGGTTTCACACAGGATGCCTGACAGGCCTCCGTAAAGGATTCCTGCAGCACTTCTGCCAGCCGGTCATATCCCACTCCCTGGTGGTTCCCGCCGCCGGATTTTCCAAATCCTGCGCACTGACCGTTTTCGTCGACGATCAGTGCGTGTGTTTTGGACGAGCCAACATCGATTCCCAAAAAATACTTCATTGCATTCTCCATGTAAGAGGTGTCAGGCGTTGGAGGCCAGGTGGCGGGATGGATCCCATTCGTCGGGGGCAGGTTGGAGGACTCCGTATGCCCGGTAGCCATCATCGATCATCATTTGCAGGGCGGATTGCAGTTCAATTTCACCGCGCGAAGACGGCTCTATCTTCGGCAGATAGGCCCAGACCGGGGGCGGGAGGATGAACATCACCGAGGCCGCATAAGGGCTGAGAATCTCTTCCGGCCTGGGTTTTTCGATGATTTTCCGCACGCGCCAGTCCGGATCGACGTCGACGCTGGATCGGGCGGAAAGCTCTTCGACCGGACATTCCTTGAGCGCCATCGTAATGTCGGCTCCATGTTGCTCATGGGCCTCGACCAGCTCACGCAGGGAATCCGCCTCCAGGATGTAATCGGTCGCCACGACCATCACAGATTCATCCGGGAGCCATGTGTGCGGCACGGACATCAAAGCATCCCCGTTGCCGCGCAGCTCCTGCTGGTGGGCGAAACTGATTTCCAACCCCCACCTGGAGCCGGTACCTGCGTACTCGAGGATCTTTTCTTCGAGATGATGGGTCACGATACAGGCGCGTTCGATCCCGGCCCGCTTTACGGCTGTGATGACATAGTCCAGAGTCGCGCGGCCGTGGACGGGCAGCAGTGGCTTGGGAATGGTATCTGTATACGGACGCTGGCGTTTGCC
>JBLMZU010000216.1:0-5767 GCA_050258995.1 Bacteroidota bacterium | reverse complement strand
GGGCGATGTCCGTTTCTACGTCATCGATCCGGCGGATCCGGTCCTGCGCGCTTACCGCGCGGCCTTGCCGAGCCTGTTCCGCTCGCTCGACGAAATGTCGCCGGGCCTGCGTCAACATCTAAAGATGCGCGATAACAACGAGCTCGACCGCCTGACCAAGAAGGAAGGTCTGCTGATCGGGCGCGAGATCACTCGTCTGACGACCCGCCTCTCGGGTACGCGCTCGATGAAGCGCCGCCCCGACCTGCTCTTCATCATCGATGTGGGGCGCGAAGAGGCTGCCGTCCATGAGGCAAATCTGCTCAACCTCCCGATCGTTGCCATGGTGGATACCAACTGCAATCCCCAGAACATCGACTATGTGATCCCCTCCAACGATGACGCAATCCGCGCCATCAAGCTGCTCGTGTCCAAGGTTGCCGACGCGGTCCTTGAAGGCAAGGCCATGCGCAAGGAAGAGGATGAAGAGAAGCCTGATGAGCAGGCCCGCCTCGCCGCTGAAAGACCGGCTCGCAAGCCCAAGGTTGTTGATACCGACGAAGAACTGGAAGACAATGCCCTGCTCGGTGAGTCCACACTGGCCAAGATGAGCGCAACCGCAACTGCAGCCGCTGAAACAGCAGATGCTCCAAAAGAAGATGGGGCTGTGGAAGAGAAATAATTCTCCACACATTGAACGAGAAGGATAATTCGATGGAAATCACGACTGAAATGATCAAAGAACTGCGCAACGCGACCAAGGCTGGTGTCCTGGATTGTCGCACGGCGCTTACCGAAGCCGATGGCGATTTTCAGAAGGCTGTGGACTGGCTGCGCGAAAAAGGCATGGCTACCGCGGCCAAGCGGTCCGACCGTGAAGCCTCCCAGGGCGTTGTGGAACTGTATTCCCACGGTGGTGGACGCGTGGGCGTTATGGTTGAAGTGAACTGCGAATCGGACTTTGTTGCCCGTTCCGAGCAGTTTCGCCAGCTGGCTCATGAAATTGCGCTTCAGATCGCTGCCTCAGCGCCGCGTTACCTGAAGGTGGAAGACATCCCGGCCGACGTCCTCGAGCACGAAGCGGGAATTGCCCGCGCCCGTGCCAAAGAGGAAGGCAAGCCCGACGCGGTTGCCGAAAAGATTGTCCAGGGCCGCCTTGAGAAGTTCAAGGACGAGGTTGTCCTTTCCCGCCAGGCCTACATTCGCGATGAGACCATCACGATCGAAAAGCTCATCCTGCAGAATGTGGCAGCCATTGGAGAGAATGTCTTCGTTCGCCGCTTCCAGCGCTGGGAGCTGGGTGAGAGCTTGTCTGATTAATATCGAAAAGACCAACCTGCGGGTTGGTCTTTTTCAATCTCTTGATGCTGTTGTACGTTTTCTTTATAGGAAAGTTGTTGAGCAGAGGTGACCGATGAGCGAAATAAAATATAAGCGTATCCTTCTCAAACTCAGCGGGGAGGCGCTGGCAGGCAGGTCGGGGTATGGGATCGATGTAGCCGAGGCGGAATCGATCGCCAGCCGCATCAAGGAAGTGTATGAGATGGGGGTGGAGGTCGCAGTGGTCATCGGGGCGGGAAACCTGTGGCGCGGCAAGCAGGGCCTGTTGCGCGGCATGGATCGCGGCACGGCCGATTATATGGGGATGCTGGGAACGGTCATGAACGCCCTGGCCGTCATGGACGCGCTGGAGCGCGATGGCGTAACCACGCGCGTCATGTCCGCGATCGAGATGCGGGCCATCGCCGAGCCGTACATCCGCCGGCGTGCCATTCGTCATCTCGAAAAGGGCAGGGTTGTGATCTTCAGCGCCGGGACGGGGAATCCCTACTTCTCGACAGATACTGCCGCGGCCTTGCGCGCCACCGAGGTCGGCGCGGATGTGGTCATCAAGGCCACCAAAGTCGACGGTGTCTACGACTCGGATCCGAAGCAGAATTCCTCGGCCGTCAAATTCGACGAGATGACCCATCTCGATTTCCTGAGCCGCAGGCTGACCGTCATGGACAGCACGGCGGTCACTTTGTGCATGGAGAACGACCTGCCTATCCTTGTCCTGAATTTCTGGGATACCAATGCCCTGACGAGTGCCCTGCGCGGCGAAGCGGTCGGCACGCTGGTCTTTGGATAACAGGATTTGTATGCTCAAAAGGAGAGGCCAACCTCTCCTTTTTTGTTTGATAGACTCTCACGCTTCTTCAAAACCTCTCATATCGGGCGTCTCTGTGGCGTTTTTTGGTATTTTGGTGTATCCTTAACTGTAAGATACATTCAGCACTAGGAGGCTGTGGTGATAAAAGACATGCTTAGCAGCGCCGAAAGTCGCATGCGCGGCGCCATTCAAGTCCTTCATGACGATCTTGCTGCTATCCGAACAGGACGCGCTCATCCTGGTCTGGTCGAAAAACTGCCGGTCGAATACTATGGCACCCCCACGCCATTGATGCAGCTGGCATCGATCAGCATCCCTGAGCCGCGTTCCATCATGATCAAGCCATTCGATCCGACCACGCTCAAAGTGATCGAGCGATCGATCCAGGCATCCGAGCTGGGACTAAATCCCAACAATGACGGCAAGGTGATTCACCTCAACCTGCCGCCACTCACCGAGGAGCGCCGCCGGGACCTGGTCAAGCACGTTCACCATCGCCTGGAGGATTCCCGGGTCGCGATTCGTAACATCCGCCGGGATACGCATAATGATATGCGCGATTTCGAAAAGGAGAAATTGATCTCCGAGGACGAGCTCGAACGCGGTGAGGTTGAGTTGCAGAAGCTGACCGACCGCTTTATAGAGGAAATTGCAGAGATTGGAAAGAAAAAAGAAACCGAGATTATGGAAGTGTAGCCATGTTATGAGGAAGGCGGCCCTGCGCCTTCCTCGCCATAACGTCGATATACCATGACAAAATCCCCTCCCAATATTCCAGCCGATAAAATCCCGCAGCATATTGCCATCATCATGGATGGCAACGGGCGCTGGGCGATTTCACGCGGGCTGCCGCGCCTTGCCGGTCACAAAGCCGGCACGGAAAACCTGCGGCGTGTCATCCGGGCAACCGTGGAGTTTGGTGTGAAGTATCTGACGATCTATGCCTTCTCCACCGAAAACTGGGGCCGTCCACCGGAGGAAGTGAAGGGGCTGATGTATATCCTCGAGGATGTCATCGACCGGGAATTGAACGAGCTGAACAAGGAAGGCGTTCAGCTTCGCCATATCGGCCGCCTGGAGCGGCTGTCGCCCACTCTCCAGGAAAAAGTCCTGGATGCGGTCGAACTGACCAAGCACAATGACAAGCTGATCCTAAACGTGGCCTTTAACTATGGCGGAAGGGATGAAATCGTCAACGCCATCCAGAACATCATGAAGGACGGCATCCCGCCGGAGGAAGTGACCGATGAGCTGGTCAGCCGCTACCTGTATACCGCCGGCGTGCCCGACCCGGACCTGATCATCCGTACCTCGGGGGAGTTGCGGGTGAGCAATTTCCTGATCTGGCAGGCTGCCTATTCGGAATGGTACGTCACACCTACCTACTGGCCTGACTTTGACAAGGAGGAATACCGTCGCGCGCTTGAGACGTTTGCCACGCGGGAACGCCGCTTTGGCAAGGTATCATCAAAAGCGTACGAGGCATCCAATGCTTAAGCGAACACTGACAGCCCTTGCCATGGCGGCGATTGCCATTCCCGCGATCATCCTGGGTGGGGTTTTTTATTATCTGGTCTTTACGATCTTTCTCGTGGGAGCTGCGTGGGAGTTTGCCCATCTCTACAGGGTGGTCAAGTATGAACCACATGACTTCTTTACCGCTTTAAGCGTGCTTGTGATTGCCACAGCACGCTTCTTTTTTGCAAACTGGTCGGTCCCACTACTGGTATTGTCTGTCCTGCTTGCCATGACTGTCCACCTGCTGGCCTTTGAGCGAGGCCGGAATGAGGCCGCGCTCGATTTTGCGATCACGGTGGCAGGTATCGTCTACCTGGGCTGGGTCGGTTCGTACCTGCTCGACCTCCGCCAATTGCCCCAAGGGATGTGGTGGTGGTTTATCGTGTTGCCTCTTGTATTCGCGGCTGATACCGGCGCATATGCAATTGGGTCTGTTTATGGCAGGCACAAAATGACTCCCAGGCTCAGTCCCAAAAAGAGCTGGGAGGGATACTTCGCCGGGGTTTTCACCGCGGTGATCGTAGGCGCCTTCTTTGCTTATGCTTTTTCCTCCCTCGGCCCGCAGCCATTGTATGGTTTAATCAACCCGTTGGGAGGTGCCTTGCTCGGCTTGATCATTGGCGCCGTTACACCGCTGGGTGACCTGGGGGAGAGCATGATCAAGCGCCTGAGTGGGACCAAGGATTCAAGTAATATTTTCCCGGGCCACGGTGGCTTCTTTGACCGCATCGATGCATGGATCTGGGGCGCGGCAATCGGCTATTTCATCATCCAATATTTTATTTTGTAACAGGAGGTGTGTATGGCGGAAATGCATCGTGAACCGACTCGAAATCTTGGTCTCGAGCTTGCCCGGGTAACCGAGGCGGCGGCCCTGGCAGCAGCCCGCTTCATGGGACGCGGGGATAAGGAGGCTGCAGACGGAGCGGCGGTCAATGCAATGCGCACCGTTCTCCAGACCGTGGATATGAATGGGATTATCGTGATTGGAGAGGGCGAGAAGGATAATGCCCCGATGCTCTACAACGGCGAGAATGTGGGAAACGGACTCGCTCCCGACGTGGACGTTGCCGTGGATCCCATCGATGGGACCCGGCCTCTGGCTTTCGGTCGCACCAATTCCCTGGCAACAGTCGCCATTGCCCCGCGCGGCACCATGTTTGACCCGGGACCTTTTGTATACATGAACAAGATCGCCGTAGGCCCCGAGGCCAGGGGGACGATCGATATCGAAAAATCCATTACCGAAAATCTGCATGCGATCGCCAAAGCCAAACGCAAGGACGTGGAGGACCTCACCACAATCATCCTCGACCGGGACCGCCACAAAGAAATGGTTGCCGAAATTCGCAAGGCAGGGGCGCGCATCCGCATGATCCCAGATGGCGACGTAGCCGCGGCGCTGATGACTGCCTGGCCGAATTCCGGCGTGGATGTCCTGCTTGGGGTGGGCGGAACGCCGGAGGGCGTGATAGCGGCCTGCGCTCTGCGTGCCATGGGCGGCGAGATCCAGGGCAAGCTGTATGCCCGTGATGAGGACGAGCTGCGTCGCGGTCGTGAAGCCGGATATGACTTCGAGAAAATCCTGACCATGGATGACCTGGTCTCCTCGGAAGACGTCTTCTTCGCCGCCACGGGCATCACCGATGGTGAGCTGCTCAAAGGGGTTCGCTATTTTGGCGATGGCGCCAGCACCGATTCACTCGTCGTTCGCGGATTGACCGGCACGGTCCGCCAGATCGTCGCCACTCACCGCATTGACAAACTCCGCCAACTTGGAACGGTAAAGTACTAGTTCTTGCCAGGGCGCTGTAACCAAATACTGGCCTCTTGTATCGAGCAGTTGCTTGACACACGATACCCTTGCACGTATAATACCGGTCGCTTTCCTTGCTAGCTCAATCGGCAGAGCGGGCGGCTGTTAACCGCTAGGTTCGAGGTTCAAGTCCTCGGCAAGGAGCCTATATACGGAATTTTTTTCCGCCAGCGACCCCAGATGCCTATATCTGGGGTCCTTTTTTTGCTCATTTTTGGGGCGGGTGCAACCCGGGTGCAATTGGATTTATTCCCCGAACATCAAATCCTCCATCAGCTGAGCCGCTTCTTCTTGCTTGGGAT
>JBLMZU010000215.1:0-7852 GCA_050258995.1 Bacteroidota bacterium | reverse complement strand
CATTCTTCGGCTTATAGTCCGAGCCAAGCTTCTTCGCCAGGCTGTACAGCGAGCCGCCTTTGAACCCGCATCGAAAACAGTTATACCGGCCGGTGTTCAAATCGATACCAAAATTAGGCGACCCGGTTGTGCCGCCCTGGGCCTCGTCGGGGTGGGCCGGACACCAGAACGTGGCCCACCCCTTTTTATTCACACCGACTTCATTCGTTTTGAGGATCTTCCTGGCTTCCTCCAGGACTTCCTCTCTGCTTGTCATAGACAGATCCTTTCTCTATCTGGCGCCTGCGATCAGCGCCAACTGGATGATGAATTCAACAATGGTGTGCAGCAGGTGAGCCGGCTCACTTGCTGCGATGACCACCAGGACAACTACCAATGCCTGTGTTCTCATGGTTCACCTTTTGGGTTTGTAGTGAATTAAGACAATGCGAGTAGCATGTCCCATGGTCACACATCCAAACAGCCCGCGTACAAATGGTTCACATCCGTACCGAATATTTTCTGCAGGTACGCCATGCAGCACACCTGCAGAACAATCTAACTCAGATAAAGAGGGGGAGGGGGTCAGGCCGACGCGTAGTTTGACCGAATGAAACCCGCCGCAAGCCCTTCTGTTTCACACTTGCACCTGCGGTGCAGTGCAAGTGACAGTGGAGATAAGGCGGGTTTCTCGAATTGGCTTTAGCCGAATTTCACTGCACCTGGGTTCGACGCAGGTGCAGTGGACAAATGTTCTAAGACAGAATATACTTATCTACATGGAAAACAACAATTACAGGAGAGACGAACATCGGGTCTACCTCGTCCTCTCTCGTCTGGTGTGGACCGCGGAAAGACGAAAACCTGTTCTCACTGGCAATGTAGCAAAGTATTGAAAAACTCTGATCGAGAACAAATGCAAAGAATATGGATGGAAAATAATTGAGTTAGCCATTCAGCCAGACCATATCAAATGTTTGTTGAAACCTTCCTTACCATTCCTGCGTCCGAAGTTATGAAACAATGCCAGGGGGTCACGTCTCATGAATTGCGAGAGAAGGATCCTTTTCTCAAAAAACATCCGTTACTGTGGACACGCTCCTATCTTGCCGCTACGGCTGGCAATGTCTCAGCCGAAACCATCCAACGCTAGATTGCCATGCAGAAGGGTTTGTGATGCTCAAAGCCTATAAATACAGGTTGTATCCATCGAAAGCGCAAAGCCTCCTGCTTGAACAAACGCTGGAGACGTGCCGTCGCTGGTATAACGACTGTCTTGCTGAGAGAAAAGAAGCCTACGAAAACGAGAAGCGAAGCGTAGGCAAATTTGAGCAACTCCGCAAGGTGAAAGAGTTGAAACAATGCAATCCTTATGCTTCCAACGTTCACAGCCATATCTTGCAAACCGTGGTGCAAGATTTGGATAAAGCATTTCAGGCTTTCTTTCGCCGTGTGAGGGCTGGAGAGACGGCGGGGTATCCACGTTTCAAAGGCAAAAATCGTTTCGATAGTTTTGGTCTGAAAGAATATCGCAATGGGTTCAAGATCGATGGTCGCAGATTGAAAGTATCGGGCATCGGTAGATTGCGGGTTCGCTGGCATCGTCCCATTGAAGGCGAAATAAAGACTGTTCGTATTCGTAGGCAGGCTGGGAAATGGTATGCCTGTTTTGCTTGTGAAGTGTGCGAGCCACCCCTTCAACCAACAGGGCAATCGGTGGGTGTAGATGTTGGTATTCATCATTTGCTGGCAACCAGTGATAATGAAGTTGTAGGCAATCCTCGTTGGTATCGAAAGGCGCAAGCCAAATTGCGGATACTTCAACGCAGAGTTTCCCGCCGAACAAAAGGTGGAAGCAATCGCAGTAAAGTGGTTCTCGCTTTGCAACGTCAGCATGAATACATTGCGAATAGCAGGAAGGATTTTCTCAACAAGGTAGCTCATTCCCTGATTGCTCGCTACGATTTCATTGCTCTGGAAGATTTGCAGATCAAGGGAATGGTGCGTAATCGTCGCCTATCGAAGAGCATTTTGGATGCTGGCTGGGGATACTTGAAACAACGCCTGATCGACAAAGCGGTGGAAGCTGGTCGTCAGGTGGTTCTCGTAAACCCAGCCTACACATCCAAGACTTGTTCATCGTGTGGTATGTTGTTTGAAGGCTTATCTCTCGCAGACCGATGGATTGAATGCTCCTGTGGTCTTTCGATGGATAGAGATGTAAATGCTGCACTGAATGTTTTATGGGTCGGACAGACCCATTGGGGCAAAAGCACAGACAATAGTCTGAGGCTGCCCCAGGAAGCCCCGCCGCTTTACCGCACCTGCGGTTCAGTGCAGGTGCGGCGGCAGGGGAGTGTCACAAATGGACAGAGCGGGGTAAAATATCGGAACTGAAAAAGTCTCTTGCGAGAGGAGAAATCCGGTGAGTTGCGACCTCGCCGGATTTCGCTTTAAGTTGGAAATCTATTTCCTGTGTCTTGCTTGTCATCCTTGGTAATCTCCTTTCCGATTGACCGGAGCGATTGATATCGTGACGGCAGCGACGGTATGCCATAGGAAGAATTATGGTCGTCATGTTTTCCTCAAGTTATTGATCCAAGTGTTGGATGCGGTGCGTCTTCGATTGCGGCTTACTCATCTGGGCTGTTATCTGCGATCTCGATCGAGCGGTGATCCCGGGATACTTCGCAGTAATCGTCAAACCGGGACATTTTCCGCAAAATCTTTCCAGCTCTCTTCTGGCGGCTCGTCGAGTGTCTTTCACGGCGGAACGCACTGGCCAGAATAATGCGGTGAGCACCGGTTGGTTGAGCGGGAGCTGTTGAGTTATTTAGAGTAGGCATTTTTGAATCTCCAGATTGAATTGAAAAGAAAAGTCCGGCGATCATTCGCCGGACCTTGATTCGGGCTTCTCACCCCGAGCAATCACTGTATTGCAGTAGATGTGGGAATGTATTTTTGTTTTTCTTATTTCTCCTATGCTGCTGCCTTGATGAGGAATCAAAAAGCGGCGCAGCCAGGTACCAGACCTGCTGCGCCGCAGATTTGTAATCATATCGATCTATTCCAACCAGTGCACACAATTCGCTGTGGAACACTCGGCATGAATGTGTCTGTTGGGGAAAACCCAGTAGGCGAGCCGTGAGCCGCAGACCGGGCAATCCATTTCGCCGCTGATTCCACGCCTGCCCTTTGCAACGTCCATGATCGCCTGGCGTACAAAGAGCATCTTCGTAATTCGAGGCTCTTCTCCTTTTTTGATGACCGCCCTGCCAATCTGAAATCCCATCTTTTCAGCAATCCGGATTTCCAGAGCGCCGAAGCCCGTGGGAGGATCACCCTGCTCCAACGCGTTCAGTGTGACGAGAACGCTCAGTCGGTCGCTGGACAGCGCCGGGTGGAAAATTCCCCAGTCCAGCCCGGCTTCTTCGATCATCTCACGCGCCGACATCCCGCTCGGTCTGTATTCTCTCGTCTTGCTGAACTTTTCGGGCCACTTGATTTCCACTTCGATATCTTCCATCTCCTGAGAGTCAGCCCATGCATCCTCTACCAGGCGCTCGGCAATTTCTTTTAGCCAGTCCATTGACTGATTTCTTCCGGACCAGGCAAAGCCGATCCAGCGCACTGCACCGTTCTGGCGAATGCCAACCCGAAAGGTATCTTTCCTGCACTTCATGGCGTGCTCGAGAGATGCCCCGCAGACGACATAGTATTTTCTTTCCGCGTAAATCCGAAGGATCTCATCTTGTAGAAGGGTGTTGCTGTAGCAGCCTTCTTGCAAATCCCAGGCCATGATGACGGTTGGCTTCGATGGTGTTGCGACGTTCGTTTGCATTTCGGTCTCCTATGTTGTTTGTTGGATTGAGTTTTGGAACGCAAATACGGCACAACCATGGATAAACCTGGTGCGCCGTATTCAAGATAGATCACCATATCTGGTAGGTTCCACGGTTGCCACGGTGTGACGTGGAGGCCGTGGGAGGAATCATCTGGCTAAGTGATGATTATTCACAAAGATAAGCCGAAGACGAAAATCCCTTTTATTCTTTGGTGAGATCGTTTTATTTGATTGTCATATTGATGCGTGGTAGAGAAGATTGTTTGCAGCGTGTGTGATAACCCCGGCTGTAGCAACAAACAATAACACCCGACTTGCGTCAGGCGTTTTTAGGAGTAAAAAATAAACTGTGGTCTTCGGTCTTACAAAAAATAGTGTTTGCATTATAGGAGCCGATCCCCAGAATTGTCAAGGAGATTGGCGGTTTACATTCGCGAAAGGTGTGATGGGGATCAAGGGGATTATGTTACAGACCCAGCTGCGCAGTCCAAACTGGACGACGCTGGCAGTTCACGGCTCCATCCACTCTAACTCTACTCACCCCTTATTCGTAATCTATCCATTTACTTGCACAGGCTTACTCGTATACCGGACAGAATTAATAACCTTGGGTGGATAAGTAAAAAGGATATTCCAGAGACATGAGCAAATATCAGATGGGAGTAGATCATTGAAAATCAGGACAGAGTCATGGATAAAGAGTTGCTGGATCGAGGATAGCTCCAGTGTGCGAAGGTACCACTGAAGCAGGATTATACGGACTAGGAATGGTGGCGGCTCTCTTAACGCAAAATCCCGAAAGACTCAGATGAGCGCTCCAAAAATAGGGACAACTGACTAAAGCGATGGACGGGGACCTGCGGCGCCGTATTTCAGATAGATCCTCTGCGGCTCACCAAAACAGTATCAGAGCCAGGTTGAGGCGAAACAATCTCCCCTTTGGTAAATCAGAAAAGAATCCTCCCACGCTTGTAAAAACGTTTTGCCACGCGTTTTTACCTGAATTTTCACCTCCCACGCCTAAAGGTGGTTTTCTCCCACGCTCCTCCCACGTTTTTCGTCGCCTGGGGAGGGACCCCCTGCAAAGTGCAGGTAACATTTTTCGCATGAAAGAAGATGCAGAAAACAAAGCAAGACGCAGGAGAAGGCTTAGGGATGCTTTCCCTGCACCTCTCAACCAGATTGCCTTGCGACACGTCGATGCTGTTCAAGCCTTGGAAGGACCCCAGAGGGCAATTCTTGCCGGAGTATTGGCGCAGGTAGGCGTTGCCTACATAGCACATTGCCTTGCAGCCATCAAAAGTTTCGGGGACGCAATCCAAAATGAAACGGACTTGATTGGCAGGCTGGATGTGCCTGAGATGCCCCAACGCGCTGATGAACATAAAAACCCAAGCGGGGCTTATGTGGTTGAAGAAATCGACATGGACTATCTGGCAGGCCTGTTGACCACATGCTACCCGGATATGCCGGAAGCAAGTGCCGATGCTCTTGTTGCATCCGATGTCATGGCGCAATCTCTGTGGGTTGTGACTGCGACCAGACTCGCACTCGCTGAGGCGAAATCAGACTTTGTTATCACCGTCCTCTATTCATTGTTCGAGGAGAAGCTCCATGAAATAGAAAAAACAATTGCAGGCAACCCCTCTTTCATCAAGGCAATGCAACTGAGTCGCCCTCATTGGAAGCCAAATCAACTTACATAAAGGAATCAAGAAAAGAAATGAAAGCTCTCGACAAACTCAAAAACACCGGTGTGAACCTCGGCGTGATTATTCTCTCGGTCGTGGTCTTCTTTGCTGCTCTGTTCACTGTAATGGGCTTTGCAAATGCGCAGAAGCCCGAAACCATGGACATCCTGTCTGCAGCTCAGGACCTGAATGTAGGTCACGTTCTAACCCCACAGGATCTTGTCGTAAAGACAGTGTTCGTAGATGACAATACATCGCTCTATATCCCTGCCACTGAGGAGGGGACGGCAAGCTTGCTGAACGGCGTCGTTGTTGTGCCGATCTTCGTGGGGCAGCCAATCCAGCGCACGTCTGTTGTAGCTGTAGCCGCTGCAGGCACTCGTCTCTCTGCTGCCCTGGCTAACTATCCGGCTGGTGAGAGCCTGTTCCCCCTGCCGTTGGACTTCGCCAATGTCGTCTCGCCGGATTTCGACTCCTTTTTGCCCGGCGACCTGGTGAATATCACGGTTGTGATCAGTTCTCGCCCATCACCTCCGGTCACGCCCACAGTCATGCCTGAGTTCATCACCGGCAGCGAACCGTACATTCCGGTTGCTCCCCAGGTGATTGCCACCAACATCCCGATGGACTCGGATATGGATAAGGCAAAAGCCTTGCTTTATCCCCCTATGTCAAAAGACATTTTCCCAGGCGGTGTTCGTGTGGTCGAAGTGCAGGGGAATACACTGTTTGTTGATGCTAACGCAGAACCATCGGACACAGTTGACCCCGCGGCCGGATATGTGGATTTCAACAAGGCCAAGATCTTGATCCTCCTCGTCCCGGACAACAAAAGAGAAGAATTGGGGCTTGCTCTGCAGGAGGGCGACATGCTAATTGTTTCCCTGATGGCAAGCGGCAGTGAGGCGGCTACCGAAGGATTCTCCTACTGGGATTACGAGGAGTGGCTGAAACAACAGCGCGAGCAGGCCTTGAAGGATGCCTTGAGTACCCCCACTGTCATGCCGACAATAGCGCCGACTTTTACTCCGGTTTCAGCAACTCCTGTTCAATAAAACAAACTGCTCACCAAGGATGCATCAATGAAAATTCTGCTTGTCGGATCCGGAGCTGTGACATCAAGTCTTGTTCAGAAACTCTCTGAACAGGGTCACACGATATCCGCAATGCTTGGGAATTTAACTCCGAGCCAACTTGAAGTACATGATCATAGCGGTGTTGTGGTTGTCTCTCCTGAGACAACCACGTCCACCGAAACACTTACAAAAGCCGCAGAACTCGGCAAACTGCTTTATGTTATCGTGGGCGCCCAGGACAGCATCGCAGGATGGGCAGCTACCACGAGAGTCCCCACATACGCTTATCCGCCTGCCGGAACAGAAATAGATTCATTACTGGCTGAGCTTCGCCGCGGTGATGCCGGGACTACCAATGCAGCTGATCAATACCGGCGTGTGGTCCTGGGCGGCGACGTAGCCGCGCGCATTACCTCAACTCTGGTGGCAAGAAAAATTGCTGTCACTTCTCCCAAAGGGGGAGTGGGCAAAACCACGATTGCCGTCAACCTGGCCCTGCTCTACGCCTTGTCGGGGTACAGCACGTTCCTGGTTGATGCAGATGGCAATGGCGGCACGATGTCCTATCTCACAAAGCTTGACGGTATCAACAATCTATACCGGTCATCGGTCATCAATCTTCTGCGCCGGCAGACTCCCGCGTCTGCAATGGCTGTCTCCAATGTGATGGTGGCGGCCGGCGGCGCTTACTTTGATGCCTTTACACCAATCCCCAGCCTGCCAACCTTGAAAGTCCTGCCTGGACTGATCACGGTGAACGATCTCGCTGACCCTTCTATAAGCAATGAGCAGAAGGTCAATGATGTTCTGGCAGGTCTTTACGATGCCGGGGTCCTGTCCAACGGCATTGTCATTATGGACGTTGGCATCAATCCTTCTCACCCAATACACCGCGCAGCTCTTCGCAATGCAGAAGTGATTTCCATCATAGCTACGCCTGAGGCCAGCGATCTTGGCGCCGTTGCTGGCTGGGTGGAAAACCTGATCAATTCTCTGAGGGCGACGTCCAGCAAAGAAGCGGCAATGCAATTTGTCTGGCAGCGAGTGAAGCTCTGCTACAACAAAGTTGATGGTAAGGAGTTCAAGGGCATTCACAACCTTCTTCTAAGAACCCTCGAATCAAGAGGCCTCAACCTGCAGCTGGTGGCCAACGGCGTGATTCCTTACACGGATCGAAAACTGGCAAGGATCGGTGTGAATTCAGATCGCATCGAAGACAATCTTGTCTGGCGATACAAACGAGAGAAATGTGAGGAGATCGG
>JBLMZU010000214.1:0-7397 GCA_050258995.1 Bacteroidota bacterium | reverse complement strand
GCGCTGACCGGTACCCTCCAGCCCGAGCTTTTGCAAAATCCCCGGGGTGGGCGCGAAAACCTGGCCGAAGGGATGAAGCGGGCCGGGCTCACGGAGGAAGGCATTTGGAAGGCGAAGCGTCTGAAGGAGTCGATTGCCGGCTACCTGGAGCTGCATATCGAGCAGGGCAAACGGCTGGAGCGCGCCGGCATTGAGATTGGGATCGTATCTGTCATTACCGGCATTTCATCCTACATCCTGTCGTTCACTGGTCGCGCAGATCATGCGGGCACAACAACCATGCAGGACCGCCTGGATGCATCCCCGGGGGCCAGCGCCTTCACCCTTGCCGCGCGCGAGCTGGTCATGAATGATTTCCCGGCCTGCGCTGTAAATATCGGCAAAATGGATTTTACTCCTGGCGCGTTCAACACGGTCCCCGCCCGGGTGGATGTATCGCTGGAGTTCCGCTCGGCGGACAATTCGGAATTTGACAGGCTGGATGCCGCTCTACTTGGCCTCGCACAAACCCAGGCCAGCCGTTTCGGGCTCGGGCTCGAATCCGACTTCCGCGGCCGGCATTCGCCCACGCCGATGAGTAATAAGATGCAGCAGTTATTTGTCGAGTCCTGCGATGCGCTGGGCCTGTCTCACACATCGCTGGTATCCGGTGCGGGACATGATGGCGAATCCTTTGCCGGCATCAGCCCGACAGGCATGATCTTCGTGCCATCGGTCCATGGCACCAGCCACTCTCCGCATGAATTTACAAAATGGGAGGATTGCGTAAACGGGGCCAGCGTTTTATTGCAAACTGTTTTAAGGCTGGCAACCTAACAGAACATCCCGAAGGGTCTGATCCTTCGGGATGTTCTTCTTTTCTTAGGACGGGCGTAAGGAGATCATTACGCCGTTTTGAGATGGATCGTGGACAAACAGCCCGGTCTCCGTACGGTTGGAGGGAATATCTGCCGCGTCGATCCGCTCGCTGACCTGATCCAGTGCCTCCTGGTTCGGAAGCTCGATCGTGAAGTAGCGCAGGCCGGCCGCATCTGCGGGAGGTGGCGGCGCGCCTTCTCCCTGCCAGGTGTTAAGACCCAGGTGATGGTGGTAGCCACCCGCCGAGACGAATCCCATGCGGAAGGCTTTGGCAATGCCCATCACATCAAAGCCGATGATGCCATGATAGAAATCCACGGCCTCCTCGACATTGCGCACATGCAGGTGTACATGGCCGACGCGCGTTTCGGGCGGAATGGACTGATCCAGCCGGTCCTCCTCCCGGAGATTCGCAAACAAGGCCTTTACATCCAACGGCTCACGACCGCTGCTCAGGGAACCGTCGGCGCGGCGGGTGATGTAATCGCCGTCGGCCAGGGACCAGGACCCATCCTCAGGCGACTCGGCGTATAGCTCAATGCCGTTGCCTTCCGGATCGTCCAGGTAGGTGGTCTTGGTCATGATATGGTCGGTCGGGTAGTTCTCGTATTTATAGGCGAATAGACGCGCCACAGCCCGTGCCAGCTCGCGTCGATCGGGGAAAAGCACGGCAAAGTGGTAAAGGCCCGTCGTCCCGCGATAGCGCTTGAGATCGGATTCCTCCGTTAGCTGTAGCAGATCCGCGCCTCCCGCGCCGAGACCGGCCCGGTTGCCGTCACGCCAGTGAAGCTTGAACCCAAGGACCTGGGTGTAAAACAGGATCTGGTTCTCAAGGTCCGCCACTGTCAACGCGACATGCCCCATCCTGGTGGCAGGATGGATGGAGAAGTCCGTTTTGGTTTCAATTTGTGGTTGGCTCATTCTGTTTCTCTTTCTACCTCTACTTTAAGCAGGCTACTATTTCATAGACGAGGCCGGGCAGTTCCAACTTTCCTCAAAATCCCAATTCATCCTTCACCAGGATCACTGTGGTCCGGCCTGGGATCACTTCACGTTCCACGATCAGGATCTTTCCAACGGCACTTGGCATTCCCAGAGCTGAACGCAGGCGTGAGTCTTCAAGCGGATAGCTATATTCCTCAATCCGGCGAAATCCTTCGTTCAAATCCTTTACGATCTTTTGCGTACCCACCACCAAAATCACTTTATTGGCGCCATACGCATAGGGAGCGATCTGGCTGCCTCCATTGGATGCGGTCAGGATGACTCCATCCTCCGTAATGGCATGGACGCTGCCGACGATATATGCCGGTCGTGAGCGCAGGATGCGAATCTCATCCGCCTGGGTCTTACGGTCCAGGGCCAATACCTTTGGGCGGACCGCATCATACCGGCCCGATTGGTCGATCTCGGCCGTAATGCCGATCTGCTCCAGTGTTTTGGATACATTGGCATATACTTCCGCACCCTGCGGGACCAGTTCCAAAACCAGTTTTTTCGCCTCCTCGCCATTGTTCACAACAATGGCATGGATATTTCTCGTCTCCAGTGCATTGACAACCGCTTCGACCTGCTGATCGGTTGCCAGCCTGGCAAACTCCCGGTTCGGAACCAGGTCGGAACCAACGTTTTGCTGCCTTAACATCATTGCCTCAACTCAGACCAGAGAACACCTCCGGCCCATACATTTACCAATTTGCCTTTACCAGGGTCGCTAACGGCCAATTTCCAAAATGATCCGGCCGCGTCCATGGCCTGCCTGGCTTAACTCTTGAGCCTTCCGGGCTTCCCCTAACGGGAAGACTGTGCCCACGGCAGGCTTCAACTGTCCTTCTGCTATAAGTTTGGAAATATCCTTCAAATGATCGGGGGAAGCGCGGCCAGCGCTCACAACGCGTATGTTGTGTGCCTTACCGGCATCTTCTGCTGGTCGTGCAGCAACCGTCACAAATATACCGCCAGGGTGGAGCACCTTCAGGGAACGCTCAACGAGATCGCCTCCCACCGTATCGATCACGGCATCCAGGTCCTTCAGTACATCTTCAAAACGTGTTACGTTGTAATCAATTACATTTTCGGCCCCAAGCGAGCGGACAAACTCCACGTTCCTTGCAGAAGCCGTCGCGGTGACATGCGCGCCCTTCCAGCGGGCTAGCTGCACGGCATACAGCCCTACACCGCCCGCGCCGCCATGCACCAGGACTCGCTGCCCCGCCTGGACATTGGCACTGTCGATCACGGCTGCCCAGGCTGTAAGGGCACCGACGGGAATCGAAGCTGCCTCTTCAAAGGATAATTTTTCCGGCTTCGGCTGCAGATCGGCTGCCTGTGCGAGGGCGTACTCGGCATACCCACCTGTGACAATGCCAAAGACAGCCTGGCCTTTTCCAAATTGCGTAACATTTGTCCCGAGGGACTCGACCGTTCCAGCCCCATCGATCCCCGGAGTCCAGGGGAACTGGAGAGGCCAGAACTGCTTATACATGCCGGAGCGGGTTTTCCAGTCCACAGGGTTGACCCCTGTCGCTTTGAGCCGGATCAAAACCTGGTCGGCACCCGGTTGCGGCAGTGGTGCCTGTTCGAGTTGGAGCACATCCGGACCACCATAATCATGAGCCCGTACAACCTGCATATCAGTAGTTGCCATATCTACTCTCCTTCTGAAATTAACCTGCTGATCCCGCACTTTCCCAGGTGCGGGATCAGTAAAAATGATTATCCTAAGATCTTGATCGCACTTCCCCAATTCGTGCCGAGGGTGCCCTGGGTGACGATGTGCAGGAGCTGCATCCCTTCGATCTGACGGGCACGGCTCAGAGGGCCGGTGTCGATCGGGCGCATGCCTCCATCCCTGACCAGTTGGGCAACCTTTGCCTTTGCATCGGCGTCGTCACCGGCGATGAAGACATCCAGCGGTCTGCCATCGACCTGTCCGGCAACCAGGGTGCCGGCATAGGTGGTATTGAAAGCCTTGACCACCTTCGCTCCCGGGGCAACGACCCTGGCCAGGTCCTCGGCAGAGGAGGAGTCGGGGGCGGTGGCGAGCCCGTCATAGGTGGTATTCAGCGGGTTGGCAATGTCCACGACGACCCTGCCGGCAAGTTTGCTGCCAAGCTGCCTGGCGATCTCAAGGTTGGTTCGATACCAGACGGCCAGCACGACAACCTCGCCAAGCTCCACATCGCCGAGGCTGGAAGTGGAGACCTTCGAACCGTTCTTTGCTGCTTTCTTTACATCTGCCGCGGCCTGCTGCGCCGCTTCAGGATTGGCATCCACAAAAGTGACCGAGTGTCCGCCTGCTGCAGTACGTGTACCGATGCCGCGTCCCATGTTGCCTGCGCCAATGATTGTTACGTTCATTTTGATATCTCCTGTTTTATATTTTTATTTTTGATTATTCCAACATCCCGAACTGGAAGCCGGGATGTCCATTGACTAAAATCCAAGCTGTTCCTTCACGATGATCATCGTAATGCGACCCGGTTTGATCTCCCGGTTGACGATCAGGACCTTGCTGGGATAGGTGTGGGCGTTGTAAAGCTGCTGCATGTGCACTTCCTCGAGCGGCACAATATACTCTTCGATCCGCTGCATTCCTTCCTCCAGGCTTTTGACAAGCTTCTGGGCGCCCACCACCCAGATGACCCTGCCGGCGCCGAAGACGTACGGTCCAAGCTGGCTGCCGGTGTTGGAGGCGATCAACACCTGTCCATTTTCCGTCACAGCATGGACGCTGCCGGCGGCATAATCCGGCGCGGCGCCCAATTTGCGGATCTCGCGTCCCTGGGTGGCACGGTCCATCGCCCACATCTTGGGACGAAGGGCCTCGTACCGTCCCGATGAGTCGATCTCGTCTTTGATGCCTATCGTCTCCAAAGTCACGGACGCACCCAGGAAAACCTCCGCTCCCGCCGGGACTCGTTCAAAGAACATCCGCCTGGCCTCATTCGCATTCTCGGCCACCAGGGCCTCGATCCCGTTTGCCTTGAGCGCCTGGACAGTGCGCTCGATCTGTTCGTCACTCGCCAGTTCCCCAAATTCCCCGCCTTCTCTTAATCTTTTTTCTTCTAAATTCAACACGGTGAATTGCTCCTTCTCACAAATTATTCAAAATTTCCGGCAACTTCCTTAACGATGGACCTGTTGTGGCAGGAGAGGACTACACAAAGGATTTCCTTAACCAGGGGTTAGGGTTTCCAACAGCCTATTCGTAATTTAAGGTGCTGTTTCGTACTTGACTCACACGACCTGCTCTGTTATCATACATATGTTGCCTAACCAACAGATGTTGCCTAATTTACTCTTCTTACCCTTTCCAGTCAACCGTCAATCCTTGAAATCTGTTGGAAATGCAACAAAGGAGCGAAAATGTTGTCTTCCTTCCCCCAGGAAAAACTGGATCCGCGCGTCAGGCGGACCCGGGAGTTAATTCAGCGGTCCTTTTTGGATATTGTCGAAGAAAAAGGCTTTAATTCGATCTCCGTACAGGATATTACGGCCCGGGCCGGGATCAACCGTGCCACGTTCTATGCTCACTTCCCCGATAAATTTGCCCTGCTCGACTATGCCATCGGCGAGATGTTCCGGGCCGAGATCGAGAGTCGAATGTTGAACGTGTGCGAATTTCGGATTGAAAACCTGCGGACGCTGGTTATCACCGTATGCGAATTCGTCGGCAGGATCCACTCTCATACCGACAAGGAGGGACAATATCAAACGCTGGCCGAAGCGCAGATCCGCAATCAGGTGTATGGATTGATCCTGCACTGGCTCGAGAAAATCGAAACGATCCGCAACTGCTCGGTCTCACGCGAGCGCGCCGCGACGGCTGCAAGCTGGGCGATCTACGGACTGGCCCACCAGTGGACGCACGAAAAACGGAAATCCTCCGCCGAGACATTTGCGGATGAAGTCATGCCGCTTGTAGCCGCCAACCTGGGACAAACGATCGAGATTACAGGATAGAATAAACCCGGCTGGAACAAAAACATAACAGGCAGGCAATTATGCGCACAACATTTCCGGTGACGGTCCATCTATTTTTCTTTCATGAAAACCAGGTTCTTCTGATCAGGCGATTCAACACCGGCTATGCGGACGGGCAGTACAGCGTCCCGGCCGGGCATCTGGACGGCGGGGAAACGGTCATCGCCGCCGCGGCGCGTGAGGCACTCGAGGAGGTCGGCGTCCACCTCAAGGCGCGGGATATCGAGTTCTCGAGCGTGATGCATCGTCTGGAGGACCAGGAGCGCGTCGACTTTTTTGTGAACGTCCACGGCTGGGACAGAGAGCCGTTCAACGCCGAGCCGGAGAAATGCGATGAGATCCGCTGGGCAGACGTCAATCGGCTGCCTGACAACACCATCCCCTACATCAAGCAGGCCCTCTACAATCACCGGCAGAAAATCAGGTTTGATGAGTTTGGCTGGTAATTCCAGCACAGGCAAAATGCGGTAAGATTCCTGCATGGGATATTTACTTCTTGAAGGCGGCGCAGAGTTCGGCGGGAGCATGCGCGAGCCTGACCTGAAAGCTATTGACCTCGCCGGCGGCTTCGATGCACCCATCCGTATCATTCCAACTGCGGCCGCGCCCGATCGTAACGACCGGAATGCCGGAAACAATGGCATTCGCTGGTTCCAGGGTTTGGGAGCCACGAATGTTCTCTCCATTCCTGTAATCGACAAAGCCAGTGCAAATAACGAGCAAAATGCCCGGGCATTCCGTGACGCAAAATTGATCTACATGCTCGGGGGATTTACCCATTATCTGGGGCAGACCTTGAAGGATAGCCTCGTCTGGCAGGCAGTTCTTGAAGCATATGGCCAGGGCGCGGTCATCGCCGGCTCAAGTGCGGGTGCGATGGTCATGTGCCAGTTTTATTATGATCCCGGCCAGGGACAGATCCAGGAAGGCTTGAACCTTGTTCCCCAGTCGCTCGTTCTCCCCCATCACGATACGTTTGGGAAAAACTGGGCGCCGCGGCTCCTGGTCCAGATCCCGCATGTGACCCTGATCGGCATCGATGAGCAAACCGGCATGCTAAGCGACGGCGTCCCCCAGTGGACCGTTTATGGACGAGGAGCAGTCACTCTCTATTCGGGCAGCCAAACAACCATTTTTGATCGAGGCAATCGCTTTTCGCTCTAAGCGTGGCAACCTTATGGATCCTATGTGGACACGGATGAGATCCCTGCAGTTCAGTAAAAAGACAATCCCCTGGGCATTCGCCCTGGTGACCATCCTGGCGTATGGGTTATTAACGCCCTGGCTCGGCTTTTACTGGGACGACTGGGTCTTCATCTGGCTGCTGGATCATCATGGGCCGGTCGAGCTGGCACGCTCTTTCCTGCCATACGATCCTCTGGTCAGTCCATTTTTCCTGATTAGTTCCAGCGTCATCGGCACGAATCCGGTTGCCTGGCAGGTCTTTGCCTTGGTCGTGCGCTTTCTGGTCGGCCTGGCAGCCCTATGGACCTTCAACCAGATCTGGCCGCGGTATCCCCGCAAAGCGCTCTGGGCAGCTTTGCTGTTCCTGG
>JBLMZU010000213.1:0-11657 GCA_050258995.1 Bacteroidota bacterium | reverse complement strand
ATCGACTGTTTTGCCACCGACCACGCGCCGCACACCATCGAAGAGAAGGACTCCGATAATCCACCGCCTGGCTTTCCGGGCGTGGAAACGCTGTTGCCGCTATTGCTCACGGCGGTGGACGGTGGACGGTTGACGATGGACGATTTCATCCAGAAAGCCGTGACCAACACGCGTAAAATTTTCCGTATGCCCGAGCAGCCCGCGACCTGGGTCGAGGTGGATGAAAAAGCCGAATACGAGATCCGCGCCGCCGACCAGTTCACCCGCTGCAATTGGACCCCCTTCGAAGGCTGGAAGGTCAAGGGCAGGGTCAGGAAAGTTGTGTTGCGAGGAAACACAGCCTTTGAAGACGGAAATTTTCTGGTGGAACCCGGATATGGGAAGGACATCCGACAGGCATGAGACTGGAAACCGACCGCCTGATCCTGCGCGACTTTGTCCCGGACGACTGGCAGAGAGTCCTGGAGTATCAATCCGGTCCGCTTTACCTGCGATATAACGAGTGGACGGAAAGAACACCCGAGGCGGCTCGGGAATTTGTGGGCTGGTTCTTGGCTCATCAAACTGAGAATCCACGCACGAAATTCCAGCTGGCAGTTGTCTTGAAATCGGAAAATCAACTGATCAGAAATTGCGGCGTTCGAATGGACAACATCAACGACGTGGAGGCAAATATCGGTTACGAGCTCGATCCCCAATACTGGAACCATGGTTATGCCAGCGAAGCCGCGCATGCCATTGTCGATTTCGGTTTCAGTCATTTCGAAGTACACCGTATCTGGGCAAGCCTCGTTGCAGACAACGTGGGTTCTGCACATGTCCTGGAAAAACTTGGGATGAGACTTGAGGCACGCCTTCGTGAAAAATCCTATTTCAAAGGCAGGTGGTGGGACGCTTTGATCTACGCCATTCTTGACGACGAGTGGAAAACGCATAAACAAAGTCGTCCTGTTCGATGGATGCAAATTGAGGAGTAGTGGTATGGAAGATTTTACCGATGTGAAACTTGAGATTTTTGTCCCGCAGGAGTATGCCCTCAAAATACGCGATGAGCTGGCAAAGATCGGAGTTGGAAGAATAGGGAATTATGACCATTGCGTAGCAATGTCCCCTGTTCAAGGATATTACCGGCCATTGCCCGGGGCCGACCCCTTCGAGGGAATAGTCGAGAAAATCAGTGAAGTCAAGGAATACAAGATCGAAGTCAACTGCAGGCGCGAGCTGGTCAACGAAGCGATGCAGGTGATCCGGAGCGTCCATCCTTATGAAGAGCCGCTGGTCAATGTCATCCCGCTGGCGAACCATCTGTTCGCGATGGAGGGCATATCGGGGCAATGAAAGCAAACCTGCCTTTTATTCTCCAGGCGCTGCTGGCGGCCCTGTTCTTCGGGGCCAGCGCTCCCCTCTCGAAACTGCTGCTGGGAGAAGTGCCGCCCGTTTTGATGGCCGCCTTCCTGTACCTGGGAAGCGGGACCGGGATCGCGCTTGCCAGGCTATCGCAGCGGATGACATCCACGCAAAAGGAAGCGGGGATCAAGCGCCCGGATGTCAGCTGGCTGGCGGGCGCAATCGTCGCCGGCGGGGTCATTGCCCCGATCATCCTGATGATCAGCCTGCAGCATACACCGGCATCCACAGCATCACTGCTGCTTAATTTCGAAGGGGTGGCAACCACTCTCATTGCTTTATTCTTCTTCCGTGAATCGATCGGCCGCCGCGCCTTTGCCGCCATCCTTGCCATCACGCTGGCAAGCATTTTCCTTTCCCTCAATCCCCAATCCACCGGCTCCCAATTTTCCAGTTTTCTCAGCGGCTTCTCCCTCGGCGCACTTGGCATCCTGCTGGCCTGCACGCTGTGGGGGCTGGATAATAATTTCACCCGCAACATCTCTGCCAAGGATCCGCTGACCATCGTCGCCTGGAAGGGCCTGGTCGCCGGGACGTTCTCCCTGGGTCTCGGCCTGTTCCTGGGCCAGCAGCTTCCCTCCTTGCCGTCCATCCTGAAAATCCTTTTGCTTGGCTTTGTCAGTTATGGGCTGAGCACCATGCTTTTCATTTATTCCATGCGCGGCCTGGGCGCCTCCCGCACCGGCGCCCTCTACGGGACGGCGCCGCTGGCGGGCGTGATCCTGTCCATTCTCATTTTCCACGATCCACTCACATGGGCATTCGTTGTATCTGCCATCCTGATGGTGGCAGGGGCGCTCATGCTCTCAAGCGAGGAGCACGCTCATTTTCATATCCACCAGCCGGTCGTCCACGAGCACCGGCACAGCCATGATGAATTCCACGCCCACGATACCGCCAATGTGGTACATTCCCATGAGCATGAGCACCCGCGCGCCGAGCACGAGCACGGTCACATGCCCGACATCCATCACCGCCACGAAGATAAATAGGATCCATCCATGACATCGGAAACTCAACTCAGCGAAACGATCACCATCGGCCATCCCGTCACTCTGGAATGCCCTTCCCCGAAAACAAGTTTCGCCGTCATATTTGAGGATGACGGTGAGACCGGCTACCTGTATGGCCTGGACCTGGAGAACAAAAAACAGCCCGTCCTGGATTCCCTGCACATTTACAACGTTCAGGATATCCTCGACCCCAATGTCTCCGTGAAGCTTGAGATCAGGTGGTCGGAGGATGGGCTGAAGTCCGGTCTAGCAATCAACGGTTTTGTCCATGCAGTTTTCGATTTTGAGGCAAGAAAGGCCTATTGCAGGAACAACTATCCGCCTCCGGACCGGAGATTTACCAAATCGCACAAGTGGAGCGATGAGGCACTGGATCTGTTGAAATAATGAATAACGATATCGGAGATTCGGATTTGGCGCAGACCAAATCTCCATTCTCGAATATCGGATATCGAATAACGAACCATCAAAAACCAAGGAGAGATAACAATGCCAACTTCATCCCTGAACCCGCACCTGCCTTTCGGCGAGAACAAACAAGCCGACTGGTACGGCAAGGACATCATTTCTGTCAAACAATTCGGCCGCAGCGACCTGGAGTACGTCTTCGGCGTGGCACACGAGATGCGCGGCATGGTCGAGCGCATCGGGACGTTCGACCTGCTCAAAGGCAAGATCCTGGCAAACCTGTTCTATGAGCCTTCGACCCGTACTTCATCCTCTTTCACCGCCGCCATGGAGCGTCTCGGCGGCTCGGTCATCCCGATCAACGAGGTGAAGTACTCGTCCGTGTCAAAGGGCGAAAGCCTGCCGGATACCATCCGCACACTGGAATGCTATGCGGACGTGATCGTGCTGCGCCATCCTGAGACCGGCTCGGCGGCGATCGCGGCCAAGGCGGCCAAAAAACCGGTCATCAACGCCGGTGACGGTGTGGGCGAGCATCCCACCCAGGCGCTGCTCGATACATTCACGATCTTTGAGGAGCTCGCCGCCGGCAGCGTGGACAACATGACGGTGACCATGCTCGGCGACCTGAAGTATGGGCGCACCGTCCATTCCCTGGCACGGCTGCTCTCGCTCTTCAACGTCAGGATCAATTATGTCTCGCCTGAGATCCTGCGCATGCCGAAGGAAGTGATGGATGAGGTGGGTGCGAAGGGGATCCAGCAGGCGGAATACACATCGCTCACAGAGGTCCTGCCCGAAACCGACGTTCTGTACGTGACCCGCGTCCAGAAGGAGCGCTTCGAGGATCCCGCCGATTACGAAAAGGTCAAGGGCGCCTATGTGATCGACCCCGAGATCATGAAGGCCGCCAAGCAGGACATGATCGTCATGCACCCGCTGCCGCGCGTCGGCGAAATCAGCGTCGACTTCGACGAAGATCCGCGCGCTGCCTACTTCCGCCAGATGGAATACGGCCTGTATGTCAGGATGGCCCTGCTGGCAATGGTGCTGGGAAAGGCATAGGTATCAGCTTCCAGGTGCCAGGTCGACCTGGCACCTGACACCTGGACACCTGACACCGGAGTCACATGGAATCATTCTTCACCTTCCTCGAAAAACGCGTGGACGATTGTTCGTCCCTGCTGTGCATCGGGCTGGATCCTCATGTAAGGGACCTGCCTGCACCTACGGCCGCCTCGGCGCGGGATTACTGCGTGAGTCTCGTGAAACAGACCTCGCGCTATGCCGCAGCATTTAAACCCAACGCGGCATTCTTCGAAGTCTTCGGCGCTGAAGGCTGGACCGCCCTCAAGGATGTCATCGATGCGATCCAGCAGGAATCCAATCGAATGGGCTCGCTGATTCCGGTCATCCTGGATGCCAAGCGGGGCGATATCGCGTCCACGGCGGAGGCGTATGCGAAGTCAGCGTTCGAAACTCTTGGCGCGCATTGCATTACGTTGAGTCCCTATCTTGGTAAGGATTCGGTCGAGCCCTTCCTTCAACATTCGGAGAAGGGCGTGTTTTTGCTGTGCAAGACGAGCAATCCTGGTTCGGGTGATCTTCAGGATTTGTTACTTGCATCGGGAGATCCTCTTCATCTCCATGTGGCAAAACTCGCCCAGCAATGGAACACAAAAAACAATATCGGTCTTGTGGTGGGTGCGACCTACCCGGAGATTCTTGCACGCGTTCGTGAAGCTGCGCCTGCCATGTGGTTCCTGGCCCCGGGCATTGGCGCCCAGGGCGGAGAACTGGAATCTGCACTCAAAGCCGGCCTGCGCAGGGATGGCAAAGGGATGCTGATCAATGTCTCCCGCTCGGTCGCCCGCGCCGAAAAGCCAGGCCTGGCCGCGGCGGAACTGCGCGATGAAATCCTGCACGTGAAAGCGCAATTGGGAAAATAAGATTCACCATGGAGCACACGGAGAACACAGAGATTTTTAATTTCTCTATGAGCTCTGTGCCCTCCGTGGCAAAAAAGGATTTTGCCATGACAGAACTTACCCCGGAACAAAAATTCCTCGCCGATGGACTTCTCGCGGCCGGCTGCATCAAGTTCGGCAGTTTCACCCTGAAATCCGGGCTGCAGTCGCCCATCTACATCGACCTGCGCCAGATCATCACGTATCCCAAACTGCTGGAACAGATCGGCGCGGCCTATCTGCCTTTACTAAAGGAACTGACCTTTGACCGCATTGCCGGCCTGCCTTATGCGGCCATCCCCATCGCGACCGCAGTATCCATGCAGGGAGACTATCCCATGATCTACCCGCGCAAGGAGGTCAAGACCTATGGCACGAAAGCCGAGATCGAAGGCGAGTACCACGCCGGAGAGACAATCGTGGTGATCGACGACCTGGCCACCACCGGCGGCAGCAAGTTCGAAGCCATCGAAAAGCTGACCGGCGCGGGCCTGGTCGTGAAGGATATCGTCGTACTGGTGGACAGGCAGTCTGGAGCAAAAGAGTCACTCGCCCAGGCCGGGTATGCCATGTACGCCGTGCTGACAATCAGCCAATTGCTGGACTATTGGGCAGAGAATGGGAAAGTGGAAAAGGATAAAATCGAGGAGACGCGCAAGTTTCTTTCTCAATCTTCTTAAGGAAATTGGAACAAATGATGGTCAAAAGTGTGACTCGAGGCGCAGTGCTCGGCCTGGTTTTTGGAGCGCTCATCGGAGCCGGATTCGGCTCCATCACCAGGTCTCTTAACGGGATCCTGGCCGGGCTGATCATCGGTCTCGTTCTCGGGGCGATCACCGGCGCCCTGACCGCAGCGCTGACCGTGAAAACGGCCGGCACAACGGGCGGCGTCAGCGTGGGTGCGTATACAGGGATGGTATTCGGCATGGTCTTTGGTCTGACCCTCGGCCTGTTGATTCCCACCTCCCTGCGGACCAGCGCAAACACCGCGGGGCTGCCGGTCCTCGATGCGCTCATGATGGGACGTTTTGAAACGGCGATCCTGACCAGCTTCCTGCTCTCCATCCTTGGCACGATTGTCGGCGCGTGGACCGGCGGAAAGAACCTGGTTCCAAGAGACCTGCAAAAATAAATTCAAAGGGCCAGACTTCCGGGATGTTTCCGGAAGTTTTTGTTTACACTGCATGTTAGAATCCCAATGTTTACCTGTATATTTGTTTACCAGTTGAGCAGGATGAGAAATGGATAACCAAGCCAAGATAGACCAGTATGACCTGGTCGAAGTTACCCAGGTGCCGGAGGAATATCAGGGTTTAATGGACATTGGGGATACCGGGGTGGTTGTCGAAAAATATGATGATGAGAACTTTTCCATAGAGTGCATCCAGCCAGGTGGTTCCTCCAAGTGGCTGGAGCCGTTGCATATCCAATACATCCGGCTCAAAAGCAAGGACCCCTACCATGCCTGGATCGCAAAGTCACTTGGGAACCGATCCATGATGCGGTCAAGTGTGATTTTCGGCACATGGGTCGGCGCAGGCGCCGGCGCATTGACGATGGGTGGGCTGGGTGCGATCACCAGGAGTCTCAACGGGATCCTGATCGGGCTGGCGATCGGTCTTGTTTTGGGCGGGATGACCGGTGCTCTCACCGCGGCGCTGACCGTTAAGACGGCCGGCACGACAGGCGGGGTTGGCGTCGGCTATTATACGGGCATGCTGCTGGGTGGGATCCTGGGATTGCTCGTCGGTGCGCTGATCCCCACCTCCTGGCGGCTGGGTGCTCATACTGAGGGTCTGCCGGTGCTGGATGCCCTTGCGATGGGCCGCTTTGAGACGGCGGTCATGATGGGCTTCTTTTTATCCATCCTGGCGACCATTGTCGGCGTCTGGATCGGCGGCAGGAATTCCGTTCCGAGAAATTTGAGGGAAGAGTAGGGGATGCCGAAAAACAAGCTTATACTGCCGTAATCCAGAACACAGGCGGAGGCGGCGCCTTCATGAAAAGGCTGTGCTCGGTGCGAAGAGACCGCTGGTCCGGGCCACGATCGAGCCGGATCGTCAAACAGATCGGATGCTAACAAACGGGAAAGGGTTTACGGGTGCAGATCTACAGGTTTAAGTCTGGAACCTTCAACCTTTAAATATTAAGCAATTGCGGAGGCATAGTGAAACGACGCGGACAGGGTCCATTGACCGAACAATTGAAATATGCGAATAAGGCAAATCGAAAAGTGGCGGCTGACGAACCGGTCCAGACCTGGCTGCAGCTACCCCGGGGCAATCGAACGGTTCTGCCTTCGCGGTTTCAGCATGAGGATGTCCGTGCTTCGGAGAACATGCTGGAATTCTTCATCAACAAATTAACCGAACCAGACCAGGTGGTCTTCGACCCTTTCGCAGGCTTTGGCACCACCCTGCTGGTCGCCGAGGAGCTGGGCAGGCTCGGTTATGGCATTGAATACAGCAAACCAAAAGCGGATTATGTCCACGGGCTCCTCGCTCACCCGGAACGCTTGATCCAGGGCGACTCGCGCAACCTTGGCGGGTACGACATTCCCCAGATCGATCTATGCCTGACCTCCCCGCCCTATACAAACGCGAGCGACACGGAAAACCCGTTCGTGGATTACAGGCAGAAGGGGTTTGATTATCCCTCTTATCTGCAGGAGATGGGTCAAATTTTCGCGCAGTTGGCTGAAAAGATGAAGCCGTCCGCTCGCCTGGTGATCGAAGCTTCGAATCTGAAAAAGGAGGGAGAGGTGACCACCCTGGCATGGGACATCGCCCGCGCAGTTTCGAAGGTCTTCCACTTCGAGGGTGAGACCATCGTGTGCTGGGATCGCTACGGGTACGGCTATAATCACAGCTACTGTCTCGTCTTTTCAAAAGTCTAGGGAGTTCTTATGCAGCTCAAGGAATATCTCCAGAAACTATACGAGTACAACTACTGGGCGAACAAGCGTTACCTGGCGGTCGCTGAGACGCTGCCCGCGGAACAGCTCTTCCGCAAACAGGGCCACAGCTGGGACAGCGTCCATGCCGTGCTGGTACACATGATGAGCTCGGAGCAGATGTGGCCCCAGCGCTGGCGCGGCGAAAAAGCCAGCCTCCTCGACCCGCAGGATTTTGCCACCATCACCTTAATACGTGAGTACTGGGTGCCTGTGGAGAGCAATATGCGCGCCTTCCTTGTCGAACAAACGGAAGAGAGTTTGCAGCGCAATGTGACCTATACCAATCCCAAGGGCGAGACCTTTACCCTGCCGCTCTGGCAGATGATGGTCCAGCCGCCGAATCACAACACCCATCACCGCGGCGAGCTGGCCGCCATGTTCGCCCTGATGAATGTGCCGCACCCCGAGGAGGAGATCGTGCAGTATTTCCTGGTCAAAAGTGGGCAAAGAAAGGAATAGATGAAGCCTGCCATTGCCTTTCCCTTCAACGATCCCAGCGGAAGCATGTTCCCTCATCTCCAGGCCATTTTGCCTGACCTGAAGGAACATTTCGAACATGCGTATATCTCCCCGCCGCTCACCACCCAGCAGCATGTTGAAAACATCAGGCAGTTACAGGCCGACGATTTCTTCACTGTATTCCTCGTGGATCGTGAGCTGCAGATCGGTGAGGATTTCCATGATCTTTATCAGCGCGCAGCCGACATGTCCCGCCCGAACCAGATCATCCACCTCGCCTACCTGGATCGCATGGCCTTCGCCCTGGAAGGTGAATATAGGGAGGCGTTTCTCAAGGAGATCGACTCCCTGACCATCGAAGATGTCCCGGTGATCTTCCAGCGCTCGGACCTGGCCTGGGCGACACATCCCAAAAATTATCGCCAGCTTGAGGGGATCGTGACCGTTGTCGGACACAACCTTTTTGGCAGGGAGCTGGATTACGCCTGGTGTCATACGGCCGTGCAGGCAGGGCAGCTGCGCGAGGTTATGCCCAAGGTGAGAAATCCCGATCTGAGCATGGTTGCCGAAATGATCTTTTACATGCAGGACGGGATCCACACCCGCGACGTGGACTGGCTGGCCTGGGAGGATCCATTCATCCTTTCGCGGGACCCGGCCGAGCTCAAACACGAGCGCGAGAACAGCCTGGAGGAAACAAACAAGCGCCTCCGCTATGTCCTGCCCATGATCGAGATACTGACAAGACTCTCTAAAAATGGAAGGAAATGATCCATGCCCGGACTTGCCGTCATTGTTGCCGTGATCGACGAAGGAAAGGTTTTGCTGACCAAGCGGGAGGATTTTGAAGTCTGGTGCCTGCCGGGCGGTGGCGTGGAGGACGGAGAGTCACTGGCGGAGGGAGCCATCCGCGAAGCAAGAGAGGAGACGGGCCTGGATGTGGAATTAACGCGGCTGGTGGGCGTCTACTCCCGGCTGGGCGGCGGGATGCATGATGTCCATGCTGTGCTGTACGTCGCCAGGCCGGTCGGTGGTGAGCTTCGGACACAACCCCAGGAGACCATCGAAGTCGCCTACTTCCCATTCGACCGGCTGCCGGATGAAATGCTGTTCGGTCATAAAAAGCGAATCCAGGATGCTGTCCGAGGCATTAGCGGTGTTTCCGTCCGGCAGGAGATTGCGATTCCCGATACAAGGATTTACACACGCAGGGAAGTGTATGAAGAACGGGACCGCTCCGGGTTAACACGGCGGCAGTTCTATTTCCAGCGATTTGAGAATTCAAAAATCAACGAAGTGGTGGAAGTGGGCAACGCATGAATGTTAAACAACCAAAATGGATGGAATGGGCGCAGGAAATTTTCTCGTTAAGTCAGGCCGGTCTGACCTACAGCCAGAATGAATTCGATCTCCAGCGCTACCGGCGCCTGCAGGAGATCACTGCCGAAATGATCGCCAGCCAGTCGGAGCTTGAAAAGCAATCCGTGTTGGAGAGCTTCTCGATGCAGGCAGGCTATATGACCCCGAAGGTTGACGTGCGCGGGGCGGTCGTCCACGAGGGAAGGATCCTCCTGGTCCAGGAACGCGCCGACGACAGGTGGGCCATGCCCGGCGGCTGGGCCGACCTCGGCAACGCGCCCGCCTCCGTAGCCGAACGCGAGGTCTGGGAGGAGAGCGGGTACCGCGTCAAAGCCGAAAAGGTGGTGGCAGTCCTGGACGCCAACCGGATTGAGCCGATGGAGTTCTATCATGCTTACAAGCTCATCTTCCTGTGCAGGCTCGTAGGTGGTGAGCCGGCCATCAGCCACGAGACCCTGGCGGTGGATTTCTTCGATCCGGAGGACCTGCCTCTCCTCTCCCTGTTCCGGACCGATGAAAATATGCTGCGTGAAGTCTTCGCGCATGTGCGGGATCCACTTCGCCCAACGGCGTTCGATTGAACTATACTGTAGGCATCATCCAGGCTGCGTCGTAAACAATGTACCAACTCCTCCGTCCGCTTCTCTTTCGCCTTGCGCCCGAAACCGCACACCAGTTCACCCTGCAGGCAGTGCGCTTCGCCGGGAAGTTCCCCCCCTCCTATCACTTTCTCGTCCAGCTTTATAAAGCACCGGATAGACCGGTCCAGGCCTTTGGATTAACCTTCAAAAATCCGGTTGGGTTGGCAGCCGGCTATGACAAGGATGGTGTCGCCGTGCGCGGCCTCTCCGCCCTGGGCTTTGGTCACGTGGAAGTGGGGACGGTCACGCCCCTGCCCCAGCCGGGCAACCCGCGCCCGAGGGTCTATCGTCTCCCGGAGGATGAAGCTGTGATCAACCGCATGGGATTCCCCGGCTATGGCTCGGCATACATGGCCAGATCATTGAGAGGCAGGCAGAAAAGGATCGGGCTGTTCCGCTCAGTGCTGGGAACCAGTCCCCGGAATCAGCAGCCTGCCAAACCGAACCGGCCCAACCGGGTGGTGCTCGGGATCAACATCGGCAGGAACAAGTCCACGCCGAACGAGGAGGCTGTTCTAGATTACCTGTCGCTGTTACAGATCTTTGCGCCGCTTGCCGATTACCTTGCCATCAATATCAGCTCCCCCAATACGGCGGGTCTGCGCCAGCTGCAGGGACGCCAGGCGCTCGAAGGCCTGCTGACCCAGCTCGACATCCAGCGCAGGATGGAGGAGAAACAGCTTGAAAAGCGCGTTCCTCTCCTCGTCAAGCTTGCACCGGATCTCACGGAGGCCGAGCTGGACGATGCCGTAGACGTGATCCTCAGCACGCACATGGACGGCGTCATCGCCACGAACACAACCCTGGCGCGCGAAGGACTCAGCTCCGGGCATCAGGGTGAAACGGGCGGCTTAAGCGGGAGTCCCCTTCGGTCGCGGAGCGAAGCGGTTCTCTCCTACCTTGTGAAGCGAATCAATGGGAGAATTCCCATCGTCAGCGTAGGCGGCATTATGAATCCCGAGGATGCCAAACGACGCCTGGATCTCGGCGCCACCTTGATCCAGGTGTATACCGGTCTCGTCTATCAGGGACCCGGGCTCGTTAAAAAAATTCTGGTGGAGTGATGCTCCACCAGATCGTTTTATTCTGCAGGCCGCAGGGCAGGCTGCGGCGCCTCTTTGGGATTCTTGAAAAAACCTGGATCGATGGGCAGAGGCTGGAAGGTTGTACCGGTCCCCAGCTGGCCGGAGGGGACATAATATAAAACAGTCGGGGCTGCCCCTCCCAATGTCAGGTCCTGGTAGGCGAAGATCAAATAGGAACCATCCGAACTCCAGCGCGCGTCCCGGTAACAGCACTTCCCTTCGACAGGATTTATCACGTTCGGCTTGTGGGTCTTCCAGTTGTACATATACAGCTCGCCCCAGCCGTTGTTCCGTCGCGAGGTGTTGAAGAGGAACAGATCGTACCCATCCCAGTCGAAATCCGGCATCTCGCGGTTCTGATA